>JAUQQI010000019.1 GCA_030549955.1 Chloroflexota bacterium | reverse complement strand
GGGTGTCAAATTGCCGTTCGGGCCGGCGCTTGGTTCCCGGCAGCCGGCTGTCCCTCGTGATCAAGCCCGTTTGTTAGTTCTCGATCGGCAGTCGGGCCAATTGACGCATCATCGGATCAGCGATCTCCCATCCTTGCTGGCCCCCGGCGACGTGGTGGTGGTGAACAACACGAAGGTTTTGCCGGCCAGGATGATGGGAACCAAACGACCGAGTGGCCGGCCGGTCGAGATGCTCTTTGTCAAGGATCTTGGAGACAATGTCTGGCAGGTGATGGTCAGGGGCAAATTTCGGGCCCGACAGAACGACCGGATAAGTTCGGCCTCCCGGTCAGTCCGGACCTTGTTGGCTACGGCGTAAACCAGGGGGATGCCCAGCTCCCGGGCCAGTTCCCCCAGCCGGGCGGCCGTCTCCAGCGACCGGTAGTACGCTTCGGCCAGGATCAGTACCAGGTCCACGTGCCGGATCGTACCCCGGCTCAGGTGTTCCACCGAAGCCTCCGAGTCCAGAACCGCGAAATCGGCTTCGGACTGTCCGAGGAGCTCACCGACGAGGCCACGGACCGTGGCGTGGGCGCCGCAGAGTCAACCTTTGCCGGCGTGGTCAACCCTGGTTCCGACCAGCAGGGTAAGCCGGTCGGTCACCCCGGTCCCGAACTGCCGGATGATTTCGCCCGGCGGCAGCCGCAGGACGTGGCGGCGCTCACCGCCCTGCTGAACTTCGGTGAGCAGGTCCCGGGGTAATGGGCGCAGGGCCGCAAGCCGCTCCGGCCCTAGACCGAGGGCCATGGCCAGGTTCGGGTTGGGGTCGCCGTCGACGGCCAGGACGCGATGGCCCCGGCCGGCCAGTGACCGGCACAGGAGGGCGGCCAGCGTCGTCTTGCCGGAGCCGCCTTTGCCGCAGATTGCAACCCGCATACGAAAACCTCCGTTATATTCTAGCAGGCTTCAGGCGCCACGGCGGCCACGGCCGCCTGGCCGAGGCTGATCCCGCCGTCGTTGGGGGGTACCTCCCGGTTTGTCCAGAGCTCCAGGCCCGAATTTGCCAGTTCGGCTTTTATCAGTTCAAGTAAAAGCATGTTCTGAAAGACCCCGCCCGAAAGAACCACGTGGCGGGACCCGGTCTCAGCCGCAAGGACCCGGGCGGCCGTCGCCACGGCCGCTGCCAGCCCGGCGTGAAAGGCCCGGGCGATTTCGGCCTCGGGCCGACCCCGGAGCCGGTCGGCGGGCCCGAAATCGAGGACCTCCCCGGTGAACGGGAACGGGTAGGGGTCCACCGGCGGGCTTCGCCGGGCCAGGTGCTCAAGCCACACGGCCGCCTGGCCCTCGAATGTGAGCCGCCGCGTAAATCCCAGGAGGGCCGCGACCGTGTCAAAGAGCCGGCCCACCGACGTGGTTGTAAACGTTCGGATGCCCTTCCGGGCCAGCCCGGCCGCCAGCCGGAACTCTTCAGAAAATCTAAAGGGTGGCCCGAAAAGGTCGGGCAAATTTCCCAGGCCGGCCAGAAACCCGGCAGCCGCCTGGACCGGGAACCGGGCCGCCGCATCGCCGCCCGGCAGAAGGGCCGGGCGCAGGTGGGCCCGGCGGCGAAGGCCCGTCTTCAGGCTGCCGACAAACACCTCCCCGCCCCAGATCGCCCCATCGTCACCGTAGCCGGTCCCGTCAAATGCGAACCCCACCACCGGCAGGTCGAAAGCGCCCCGCTCGGCCAGGACGCTGGCGATATGGGCCCGGTGGTGCTGGACGGCGAGATGCTTGCCGGGGAGCGAACAGGCGAATTGGGTCGAGGCGTACGCCGGATGCAGGTCGTGGACGACCAGAAGGTCCTCGGGGCGGACCTCGTACATGCGACAAAGGTCCGAGACCGTCTCTTTAAAAGCCTTGAAAGCGGCGTAGTGGTCCAGGTCACCAACGTGCTGGCTTACAAAGGCCTGCCCTTTGACCACAAGGGTCACCGTGTTCTTGAGGTCGGGCCCCACGGCGAGGATCGGTCGCTCAGGCGGCAGCTCGGCCACAGCCGCCGGGGCGTAGCCCCGGGCCCGCCGGAGGATTACCGGTCCCAACGGCCCGACCCGGGTCACCGAGTCGTCGACCCGCCGGGCGATGGGCCGCTCCCCGATTAAGAAGCCATCGGCGATACCCGAAAGGCGGGTCCGGGCGTCTTCGTCCTCGTAGGCGATGGGCTCTTCGGACCGGTTGGCGCTGGTCATGACCAGCAAAGAGCAAATGGTGCAGCGGCGTGTACGCCAGCATCACGCCCAGGTCCCGGTTATCCGGGGCGATGCCGTCCAGCTCGACCCTGGCCGGGGCGAGGACGATCGGCCGGGCAACCGAAGTCAAAAGGGCCCTGGCCTCAGGCCCAAGCTCAACCAGCGACCGGGCTACTTCCAGGTCCGGAACCATCAGAGCGAACGGCTTTTCTTTCCGGAACTTGCGCTCCCGGAGGGCCCAAACCGCCCGGGGATTCTGGGCGTTGCAGGCCAGGTGGTAGCCTCCGATCCCCTTTACGGCGACAATTTCGCCCGACCGCAGCCGACGGGCCGCCTCCCGGATGGCGTCCTCGCCGCGGGCAATGATGCGGCCGTGGGTTTCGAAAAAGTAAGCGGGGCCGCACCGGGGGCAGGCCGCCGGCTGGGCGTGGAACCGCCGGTCGGCCGGATCATGGTACTCCCGGGCGCAGTCAGGGCACATTGGCCAGTCCCGCATCGTTGTGAGCGGCCGGTCATATGGTAGGCCCAGGATGATGCTGTAGCGGGGGCCGCAGTCGGTGCAGTTTATATACGGATAATGAAACCGGCGGTCAGCCGGGTCGAAAAGCTCCCGCAGGCAGTTTTCGCAGACGGCCAGGTCTGGCGAAACCCGGACCGTGGGCCGGTCCCGCTTCTGACTCTCCCGGATGACGAAGTCAACGTGGCCTTCGGCATCGGCGGCCTCGGCCGTAAACCCTGTTATCCGGGCCGCCGGGGGCGCCTGGGTCCGGAGCGCTCCGGCGAAGGCTTCGAGGGCGGCCAACGGGCCCTCGGCGTGGACCTCCACGCCGCCTTCGGCGTTCAGAACCCAGCCGGTAATCCCGTGGGCCCGGGCCACCCGGTAAACGAAAGGTCGGAAGCCAACCCCCTGGACGATGCCCCGAATCCGGATGCGAAGGGCGTGCCGGTCCGGCCCGTCAGATAAAGCACCCACGGCCCTTCCACCCGATTTCCACCACCCGGCCGTCCTCGACGAGCACCGGGACCGTCCGGACCCCGCCGGTTAGCTCCAGCATGCGGCGCCGGGCTTCGGGGTCGGCCTCGACGTCATACTCGGCAAATTCGACCCCGCGCCAGCGGAGCTCTTCCCGGAGCTCGGCGGTGTAAGGGCAAGTCTTTGTGCCGAAGAGCTCAACCCTGCCCATTCAGCGCCTCATCAATGAGCTCCCGGAGGACGTGGTAGATCGAGGCCTGAACCTCCTGGATCCTGGGGATGTAGTCGCAGCGGACGATAAGCGCAAAGTCCGCAAGCCCCCGCCGGACTATTTCGCCCCCGTCGTAGCCGAGGAGGCCGACGGTAAGCAGGCCCCGTTTCCGGGCCTCCTCCAGGGCAATAATCACATTCTTTGAGCTCCCGCTGGTCGAAATCCCGATGGCAACGTCCTCGGGCCGGGCGTGGGGAATGAGCTGACGGAGAAACATCACTTCCTGCCCCACGTCATTGGCGATGGCCGTGAGGTTCGCCGGCTCAAGGGAAAGGGAGACGGCCTGAACCGGCCTTAAGCCCGGCGGCGGCAGAATACAGTCGATGGCCAGGTCGTTGGCGTCGGTGGCGGAACCTCCGTTGCCGAAGCAGATGAGTTTGCCGCCCCGCCGGAGGCGGTCAGCCACGGCCACCGCGGCCGCCGCCATAAGTTCGGCCTGGTCCCGGGCGACCTCGGCCCGGAGTCGCTCGTCCTCCCGGGCCTTGGCCACAATCGAAGCCGCCACCTCTGGCACCACCTGGCCGAGGTCTACCTGCTGGGCCCCCAGAAACGGGTAAAGGGCGGTCAGCTCGCCGACGTCGTGGCCGGGCAGTTGCCGGTGTTCGAAGAAGACATGGACCGTCTCCCACAGGGTATGGTAAAGGACCTCCACCATTTCCTGGTGGATGAAGGGGTCGGGGCTCGGGGCGGCCACCGCGTAATCGGCGTCTTCGCCCGGCAAGGCGAAGGTCTGAGCGCCCCGGGTTCGGGCAACGGCCAGGGCCGCCGCGACCTCCGGGTCCCCCTCCGGCGGCCCGAACCCCAGGACAATGTCCTCCGGCCGGAGGATAGCTTCAAGCCAGGGGCCGAACGCAATGCTCAGGTCCAGCGCCGGCAGGGCCCGCTTGCCGACAATGACCGGATGGATGAACTCGACCGAAACGTGCTGGGCGTCGGTGGCATAAGGACCCCGACCGAAGGCTAACAGCCGCCCGCCAGCCAGGAACCGCTCGGCCATCCGGCGGCAAGCTCCGGCCAGCCGGTGAGCCTCCGCCGGAAAAAACCGGGCGGAAACCCCGTTGCGGGCTAAGAGCCGTTCCCGCGCCCGCTCCGCAAGTTTTTCAACCATTCCAACGGTACGCCCCTCCCCTCAGCAAATTCTGGGCAGGGGGTCACCGACCAGCATGTCCACGACCCGCATCCCCCCGTACGACGTCACCGCCAGCAGGGTGCCGGCCGGCTCGGCGCGAACCTCGCCGACAATGGCGGCCAGCTCGCCGCCCGGCACGCCCCGGACGGCCTCCAGGGCCGCGTCGGCTACAGCCGAGTCGACGACGGCCAGGAACTGGCCCTCGCAGGCTATGTAGAGGGGGTCGAGGCCCAGAATTTCGCAGGCCCCCCGGACCACGTCCCGGACCGGCACCGCCTCCTCGTAGAGGAGGACGCCAAGCCGGGCATCCCGGGCCAGTTCGTTCAGGGCGGACGCTACCCCGCCCCGGGTCGGGTCCCGCATCCACCGCACGCCTGCCCCGGCCGCGTCAATGAGGGCCTCAACAAACGGCGTGACCGGCCGGGTATCCGACTCCAGGTCGGCCTCCAGGTCGAGTTCGCCCCGGGCCAGGAGCACCGTGATACCGTGGTCGCCGATGGGCCCGGAAAGTAAAATTCGGTCCCCGGGCCTCACCTGGTCGGCTCCGAGCCGAAGCCGCGGGTCCACCAGTCCGAGGCCAGTGGTCGCAATGTAAAGGCCGTCGGCCTTGCCGTGCTCGACAACCTTGGTGTCGCCCCCGACCACGGCTACCCCGGCCCGGGCGGCTGCCCGGGCCATTGTCTCCACCTCGGACCGGAGGACGTCCCCTGGCAGGCCGGCCTCGATAATGAAGGCCGCCACCAGCCCCAGCGGCTTCGCCCCCGAGACGGCCAGGTCGTTGACCGTCCCGTTCACGGCCAGCTCCCCGATGGACCCGCCGGGGAACCGAAGGGGTTTGACGACGAAGGCATCGGTGGTAATCGCAAGGCGCAGGCCGCCGGCTTCGAGAACGGCGCCGTCGGCCAGCGCGGCCAGGGCCTCGTTGGCCAGGGCCGGAACAAAAAGGGTTTCGATAAGCCGGCGGGTCGCCTTGCCCCCGGCCCCGTGGACCAGCTCAATCTGGGGGTCGTCAAATCTGATCACTGATGGAATAGGCGTCGCCATAGGCTACCTCCCCACCGCCCCCACGCGGTGGACGTAATGGTAGTAGGCGGCGCAGGCTCCCTCGCTCGAAACCATGAGCGCCCCGACCGGGTGCTCCGGGGTGCAGTCCCGGGCGAAGAGCTTACACTGGTCGGGCCGGAGCACCCCCTTAAGGACCTCGCCGCACTGGGCCGCCTTCGGGTCGGTAACCCGGACGCCCGGTAGCTCGAAGCGGACCTCGGCGTCCCACTCGGCGTAGGCCGCCGAAAGCTTGAGGGCCGACTGGGAGATAAAGCCAAGGCCCCGCCACTCGAAGTAGGGCCGCAGCTCGAAGACTTCGGCCATTGCCCGCAGGGCTGCCGGGTTCCCGTTCCACGGCACGACCCGGCTGTACTGGTTTTCCACCTCGGCCCGGCCCTCCCTGAGCTGGCGCAAAATCATGATGGTCGACTGCAGGATGTCCAGGGGCTCGAAACCCGAGATAACGATCGGCTTGCCGTAGTCCCGGGCCACGAACTGATAGGGCCGGCAGCCGATGACGGTAGAAACGTGGCCGGGCCCGATGAAGCCGTCCAGGCGCATATCGGGCGAATCCAGGATGGCCCGGATGGCCGGAACAATAAGCACGTGGTTGCAGAAAACCGAAAAATTCTTAACGCCGAGGGCCTTTGCCCGCATCAGGGTAACGGCCGTCGACGGGGCTGTAGTCTCGAACCCGATGGCAAAGAAGACTACCTGACGGTCCGGGTTCTCCTGAGCGAGTTTCAGGGCATCCAGGGGCGAGTAGACCATCCGGATGTCGGCCCCCCGGGCCTGGTATTCCAGGGGTGATCCCCGGGTGCCCGGGACCCGCATCATGTCGCCGAAAGCGGTCAGGATAACCCCCGGCCGCTCGGCCAGGCTCAGGCCGTCGTCGACCCGGCCCATGGGCAGCACGCACACAGGGCAGCCGGGACCGTGGATGAACTCAATGTTTGGGGGTAGCAGGTTCTGGATCCCGTGACGGTAGATGCTGTGGGTATGGCCGCCGCAAACCTCCATGATCCGGTAGTGGCGGTCAGGGTCAGCCAGCCGGCGAATTTCTTCGGCCGCCGCCCGGATAAGCCTGGGGTCCCGAAACTCGTCGACAAATTTCACGGCGTCGCCCTCCCTACCCTGGCGATGGCTACCCCCAGGTGAACCAGCAGGACATCTCCCGGTACCGCCTCAGGTGTGAGGTCGATGGCGATCCGGGCCTGCTGGCCAAGCCGGTCCTCACAGACGGCCTCGAGGCCGTCCACCTCAACGACCACCACCGGAACCGCCACATCCCCGCAGGTCACGCAGCCGTCCAGGTCAAGGGTGCACAGGCCGTAACGGGCAAGCTCGGGCCTAGAGGCCACAGGAATCGCCTCCGCCGTCAGGCAAACCGGTAGCCCTGGACTTCCTCCAGGGCGAGCCGGTCCTCACCCAGGGCAGCCAGCAGGCGGAGCTGGGCCTGGGCCTCGGGTTCGCTCACCTTGCCGAGGGCAAACCCGACGTGAATAAGGACCCAGTCCCCCTCGCTGACCCCCTCGTCTTTAAGCAGGTCAATATTCACCCGCCGGCGGACGCCCATCACGTCCACCAGGGCCAGGTGGCCACCGGCTTCGAGGGAAAGGACCTTACCCGGAATCGCCAGACACATCACAAAGGCCCCCACCGAATTTTCTCTAAGAGTCTAACACAACCCAACACTCCGAATCGGCCAACCCGTCTGGACCGGACCCCCCAGGAACGCTCGCAAGCGGTAGACCCACGTTTTGAGGCTCGGCCGACCCCTAACTTTGGTGCGTGCCTCGGATCTTTTTAGCCCTGACCAAAGGGGGCCTGCAAAGTCGGCCTTCACATCAACTTGCGCAAGTGTGGGTCCAGGTAATCCCGGAGCCAGTCCCCGAGCAGGTTGGTCGCCAGCACCGTCAGGGCGAGGGCCGCTCCCGGGAACACCGGCATCCACCAGGCCGTCCGGACATAATCCCGGGCGTCGGTCAGCATGTTGCCCCAGCTCGGGATGCTCGGCGGCACCCCAAGGCCCAGGAAGGTCAGGGCCGCCTCGGTGACCATGTAACTGGCGGCCGAGAACGTTGCCAGAACAATGACCGGGGTGAACACGTTCGGCAAGATATGGACGAACAGGATCCGGGCGGTCCCGGCCCCCAGGGCCCGGGCTGCTTCGACAAACTCTTTCTCCTTGACCGATAATACCTGGCCGCGGACGACCCGACCGTAGCTCACCCAGCCGGCAACGCCCAGGACAACGACCACGTTGAGCAGGCCACTGCCGATAACGGCCACAACGGAGATGGCCAGCAGGATGAACGGAAACGCCAGCTGGATGTCAGCGATGCGCATTATCACAGCATCGACCAGCCCGCCCCGATACCCTGATACAAGGCCAAGGAAAGTTCCAAGGGCCCCCGAGATCAGTACGGCGGTTACCCCGACGGTAAGAGAGATCCGGCTGCCATAAATTACCCGAGAAAATACATCCCGGCCGATCTGGTCAGTCCCCAGCGGGTATTCAAGGTCACCGCCCTCCAGCCAGAAGGGCGGCATGAGCCGGCGAGTGACGTCGCCGGCGGTCGGGTCGTGGGGTGCAAGGAGCGGCGCGCCTATGGCAGCCACGACCATCAGACTGAGCAACAAGATGCTGAGAATAACACCGGGGCCTGCCCGCAGGATAGCCCGCCGCAAGCCGCGGCCCAGCCGGGTGCCAATACGGATTACCGGCTCGGCCTCGTACGGTCGCACCCGGTTGTCGGCCATCGACTCACCTCAATGTGCAAGCCTCACCCGGGGATCAAGCCAGGCATAAAGGAGGTCGACCATCAGGTTAACCAGCATGAACGCCAGCCCAATGAAAAATACGGCCGCCTGGACCACCGGGAAGTCCCGCTTATACACCGATTGGATGATCAGGCTGCCCATCCCCGGCCAGCCGAAGATGCTCTCCGTAATTACGGCCCCGCCGAAGAACAGTCCAATATCCAGGCCCCAGATGGTCACCACCGGAATGGCCGCGTTTTTAAGGGCGTGGCTCACCACCACCGCCAGCTCCGAGAGGCCCTTTGCCCGGGCGGTTCGGATGTAATCGGCGCCGAGCACGTCCAGCATGCAGCTCCGGATGAGCCGGACGTTCCGTCCCAGCGGTGCCGAGCCCAGGGTGACGGCCGGCAGGATAACGTGCTCGATACTACCCGAGCCCATCGCTGGCAGGAGCCCAAGCCATACGGCGAAAATCAGGATGAGCATAAGCCCAAGCCAGAAGTTCGGGATGGATTGGCCGAGGATCGCCAGGGCCCGCAACACCTGGTCAAGCAGGCTGTTGCGATACACCGCCGAGGCAATTCCGAGGACAAGTGATAGCCCGGCCGAATAAGCAAAAGCCACCGCCATCAAGTAGGGGGTCAGGGGAAACCTTTCCAGGACGATGGGTAGGGCTGGCTGGTCGATAAACCGGACCGAGTCGCCGAAGTCCCCCATGATGACACCGCGGTGCTCCCGAATCCGACCCGCCACCACCGACGACATGAACTGGTGCTCAACAACCCGCTCTTCAACCTTTTCTCCCAACACCCGGTCGCCGAACAGGAACCGGATGAACTGTAAATGCAGCGGCTTGTCCGTTCCCAGCTTCCTGCGCATGAACTCGACGTCCTGGGCCGAGGCGTTGTCCGGCAGCATGAGGGTTGCCGGGTCGCCCGTAAGCTGCATGAGGGTGAAAACCAGCACGAGTACCCCCAGCACCACCAGGACCGACTGCAGAAGCCGTCGGACCAGAAAGGCGGCCATCGGTTAGCTTCGACGCACCCTCATCTCGGCCGCCCAGACCATCTCGTCCTGACGGGGCTTCCACTCCACCCGGTTGCTCACGCCGTAAATGTCTTCGACGTTATGGGCGAAGATGAACGGCGCCTCCTCGTAGAGCTCCCGCTGCAGCCGCTTGTAGAGGTCGACACGGTTGCGGTCATCGACCGTAGCCTGGGCCTTTTCAATCAGGGCATCCCAATCCTTTCGGTCAGGGCAACAGGTGAACCTGGACGTCATAAACCATAGGGAAGAAGTAGAGGTCAGCGTCGAACATCCAGTTGCCCCAGCTTGCAAACATGATACCGTCAAATACCTCTAACCGCTTTGCCGGGTCGTTGAAGATGCTGTAGTAGTAACCAGACTCGTAAATCTTAGGGGTTACCCGGATGTACTGCGGTCCGAGCTTGTTCAGCTCGGCGGCGATCCCCTCGGCCATCTCCTTGTCCTTAGTATACCGACCCTGGATATGGTGAACGGTGAGGTTAATGGGCAGATTCATCCCGGACTGGCGGAGCAGCTCCCGGGCCCTGTCGAGGTCATAAGGGTACGGTTTAAGGTCGGGGTCGTAGCCGAAAGCCCACGGGGCAATGATCGTCGCCACCCGCCGGCCCATGCCCCGGTAGACGGTCCGCAACAACCCATCAATATTGGCGGCGTAGTTGAGGGCCTGGCGCACCAGCTTATTATTTGTCGGCGGCTTCGTCGGGTGCAGATACCATAGGGCCATGCGGTTGCTGGTGACGTTCTCCGTTCGGGCCCGGCCGGACCGGTTGATGGCATCCATCTCGTCCATTGGTACGGCGACAACAACATCGGCATCGCCAGCCAGCAGGGCCGAGACCCGGGTCGAGGCCTCAGGCACCGTCTTTATTACGACCCGCTTGAACTCCGGCGGACCAGCCCAGTACTCCTCGTTAGCTTCAAGAATCACGTCCCGGTCCCGTTGGCGTCTTCCTGCAAAAACGCCAGGTTGTGCTCCGAGTAGAACTCGGGTGATACAATCCGGGTCGCAAACCCCGACATCCGGTTAAGGATGATCGGGTCCGGCTGGGAAGTGATAACTCGCACGGTATACCGGTCAACCGGCTCGGCCCGGTCCAAAATGCCGTAATACGCCAGATGTGGCGGCTTCAGGTTCGGATCTACCCGCCCTTTGAACCGGTCGATGGTAAACTTCACCGCCTCGACATCGAAGGGCTCACCATTGTGGAACCGGACCCCTTCCCGGAGCTTGAATTCCATGGTCCGGTCGTCGACCCGCCGCCAGGAGATGGCCAGCTTCGGCTTCCAGCCATCAGGCCGAATCGTCCGGTCCATCTCGACCAGCGTCTCGAATACATTACCAAGCGGGCTTTCGTCGTAAGTGTTGATGTGGTTCTGAGGGTCCATCGTTGCCCGGGGAACGCCATAGATTATCACAAGCTCCTTTTGGGCTTCGGTAGGGCGCTGCCGGGGCGGCCGGCTAGCAGCCGGTGATAAACGGGCCGGCGGCGGCCAGCGCCCCGCCCGCTGCCAGATATTTGGCCGCAACCCTGATAAAGCTCCGCCGGCTGATGTTCACCGTTCGTACCCGCTCAAGCCATCCGTCCATGCCTCCCTCCTTTCAGTCCCGACTCAATGCCCACCTGAGCCCGGCAGCCGCTGCCTCCACCGCCTCCC
>JAUQQI010000046.1 GCA_030549955.1 Chloroflexota bacterium | reverse complement strand
AGAGGTTCGCCACCGGGACCGCTCCTTCCTGACTGCTCCAGTAGCCCCCGATAAGAATCCCAATGCCTAGGAAGGCTAACAGGCCGAAGGCCGAGAGCAGGAGGAGCAGGCCGAACGTCTTCCAGCCCTCGGCCAGGTAGAATCCGAAGACTACCAGGCCGGCGACCAGGATGACAACGGCCTGGACCAGGCCCATCAGGAGCCGGGCAGCCCCCTGGCCGAGCAGGATAATTATCGGGGGCACAGGGGTTGCCCGGAGCCGCTTGAGGACGAGCGTCTGTTTGAGGCCGATGAGACCCCAGACCGGGCTGAAAACTCCGGTCGAGAGCAGGGCCCAGCCGACCTGGCCGGGCAGGGCGAAGTCGATATACCGTTCGTAGCGGCCGGCGACCTGAACCATATCGACCCGAAGGGGCGGCCTCGCTATCCCGGCCAGCTCAAGGCTCGCCTGGGCCGCCGCCTTCTCGACCGCAAGGGACGCGACCTGGCTCTGCGGGTTGGCGGGGTTCAACTCGAGCCTGACCTCCCCTTCGGCGACCCGGACCAGGCCGTCGATTCGGCCCCGGCGAAGCCGGGCCTCGAGCTCGTCCAGGGGTTCGTAGACCAGGGTGACGCCCGGGTTGGTGGCCAGGGCTCGGATGACTGGGGCATCAGCAGGGCCGACAACGCCGATTCGGACCCCGCTGAAAGCGCCTGCCCCGACGAATCCGAAGATGCCGACGAAGGCCAGGGGAAAGACGAGGCCGAAAAAGGTCACTGACCGGTTCCGGGTCAGGGCCACAAAAGGATACCAGGTGCAGGCCAGCAGCGTCTTCAGGTGGCGCATTGTCAGCCTTCCTCCTCCCGGAGGGAACGACCGGTCAGGTGGATGAAAACGTCCTCGAGGGATGCTTCCTGGCGGATGACGGGCTGGCGGAAGCCTGCGGCGAGCAGTTCTTCGATGAGGCTCCGGGGGGTGCCGAGCCGGATGATGCGGCCCCGGTCCATGATGGCCACCCGGTCGCAGAGCTGCTCCGCCTCCTCCATATAGTGGGTCGTCAGAACGACGGTGGTACCATCGGCCCTTATCTCCCGAATCAGGTCCCAGAGGTTGCGCCGGGCCTGGGGGTCCAGGCCCGTGGTTGGCTCATCCAGAAAGACTACCTTCGGTCGGTTGAGGAGGCTAGTGGCAAGGGAGAACCGCTGTTTCTGACCCCCCGAAAGCTTATCGAAGGTGGTGTGGGCCTTTTCTTCGAGCTGGAAGCGTTTGAGTACGGCCCGGGGGTCGACCCGGACGCCGTAGAGGCTGGCAAAGAAATTTATAAGCTGGGTCAGGGTCAGGTCGGGGTAAAAGCCGGCCGATTGGAGCTGAATTCCGATGACGGCTTTGACCCGCTCGGGGTGCCGCAGGGCGTCGATGCCGGCCACGTAGATTTCGCCGGCAGTCGGCCGCTGAATCGTCTCAATCATCTCGAGGGTCGTAGTCTTGCCGGCCCCGTTCGGCCCGAGGATGCCGAAGATTTCACCCTGCCGGACGCTGAAGGAGATGCCGTCAACCGCGACGACGCTTCCGAAGTGCTTGCGGAGGTTTCGGACCTCGACGATAGTCTCGGATTGCATGGTCGGTGCCGGGTTGGGTCGGCCGTGGGCGCGACCCCCACCCATTTTATCCCATTTTTATCAGGCCATCGGCTGGGCCTGATGAACCCCCGGCTATGAGAGGGCTTCGACGGCCCGGCGAAATCGACCGATGGCCCGTTCGAGGTTCTCCAGGGAGTTCGCGTAGGAAAGCCGCAGAAATCCGCGGCCGCCGGCCCCGAAGGCGTCCCCCGAAAGCACCGCAACCCCGAACTCCGACAGGAGCCGGTCGGCAAACTCCCGGCTACTGAGGGGCAGGGCCTTGACCGATGGAAAGGCATAAAAGGCGCCCTGCGGTTGCCGGCACGAGATTCCCGGGATATCATTCAGGGCCGGCACCAGGAAATCCCGTCGGCGGCGAAACTCCGCAACCATCGCATCGACGCAGTCCTGGGGGCCTTCCAGAGCCGCCAGGCCGGCCAGCTGGACAAAGGTCGCCGTGCACGAGACGCTGTTAACCATAAGCCGGATAATGCCCGGCACCAGGTCCGGGGGAAAGACCCCATACCCGAGCCGCCAGCCGGTCATCGCGTAGGTTTTCGAGAACCCGTCGAGGATGATAGTCCGGTCGGCCATGCCGGGCAGGGACGCGATGCTGTGGTGTTGGGCGTCGTAAATGATCCGGCTGTAAATCTCGTCGGACAGGACGTAAACATCGTGCTGCTTTACCAGGTCGGCGATGGTTGCTAGGTCGACCGGGGTGAGGACCGAACCGGTGGGGTTGTGGGGTGAGTTAAGGATAATCAGGCGGGTTCGGTCGTTGAGCCGTGCCCGGATGTCAGCCACATCGAGCCGAAAGTCCCGCTCCTCCCGGAGGGGGACCGGGACGGGGGTCCCGCCGGCAAAACTCACGGCCGACTCGTAAATGGGGAAGCCGGGGTCCGGCAGGATAACCTCGTCGCCGGGCTCGACCAGGGAAAGGACGGTGAAGAAAATTACGGGCTTCCCGCCGGGGGTGATGACGACCTGGTCCGGGTCAACGTTGAGGCGGCGGGTTTCGCTGACGTAGCGGGCAACGGCCCGACGGAGCTCCGGCAGTCCGGACGCCGGGCCGTAGTGGGTGTAGCCGTCGAGCATGGCCCGGTAGGCGGCGTCGATAATATGTCGGGGGGTTGGGAAATCGGGCTCACCGATTTCAAGGTGGATGACTTTCTGGCCTTCGGCCTCGAGGGCCCGGGCCCGAGCCAGGACCTCAAAGGCGGTCTCCGTGCCGATCCGGGTCATCCGGCTAGCAAGCTTCATCACGAGCCTCCGTCAGGATTGTGATTCTCAGGCGCTCTCCGAACCCCGGCCGAAGTCGCGGCTGACGGAGATGACCCCCCGAATGCCTTCGAGCTTTGCCAGCACCCGGCTGAGCTGGTCCAGGCCGGTGGTTTCAACGGTCAGGTTGATGACGGCGCTCCGGTCGGGGCGCACGCGGGTCGAAACGTAGGTGATGTTTACCTTCTCTTCCGAAACGACCGCCGAAACATCCCGGAGTAGACCGACCCGGTCCCAGGCCTCGAGCCGGATCGATGCCGGGTAAACCTGCCGGGGGGACCGGCCCCAGGAGACCTGGATCAGGCGGTCTTTTTCGTCCTCATTGAGGATGTTCGGGCAGTTGCGGCGGTGGACGGTTACGCCCTTGCCCCGGGTTATATAGCCGATGATGGGGTCCCCGGGAATCGGGTTGCAGCATCTGGCCAAATTGGTCAGCAGGTCACCGATCCCCATCACGTCGACGACGGAATAGGGGACCGAGCCGTCGGCCTGGGGCGGCCGCTCGGCCAGGACCGGCGACCCAGCCGGGGGTGGCTCGGCAACCTTGGCCCCGATCTGGTGGGGGTGGATATCGCCGCACCCGACCGCGACCAGGAAATCGTCGACTTTTTCGTAGTTGAAGAGTTTGGCCAGGTCTTCGAGGGCGACCTGGATGCCGAGCCGGCGCAGTTCTTTTTCGACGAGCTCCCGGCCCCGCTCGACGTTTGAGGCCCGTTCCTGCTTGCGGAACCACTGCCGGATCTTCTCCCGGGCATTCGTGGTCCGAACATACCCCAGGTTCGGGTTGAGCCAGTCGCGACTCGGCCCCTTGCTTTGCTTCGATGCGATTATCTCGACGACGTCGCCGTTCTGAAGCTGGTAGTCGAGGGGCACGAGTCGGCCGTTGACCTTAGCCCCGATGCAACGGTGCCCGAGCTCGGTGTGGATCCGGTAGGCAAAATCGATGGGGGTCGAGCCGGCCGGCAGCTCTTTAAGTTCGCCCTTCGGTGTAAAGACGTAAACCTGGTCCCGGAAGATGTCGGATTTGACCGACTCGACGAACTCGAGGGCGCCCTGCATATCCCGCTGCCAGTCGAGGAGCTGGCGGAGCCAGGCGATTTTATCTTCGAACTTCGGGTCCTGATAGCGGCCCTCCTTGTATTTCCAGTGGGCGGCGACCCCGTATTCGGCGACCCAGTGCATCTCGTAGGTTCGGATCTGAACCTCAAGCGGCCGTCCGTCCAGGGCGACCACGGTGGTGTGCAGGGACTGGTAGCCGCTGGGTTTCGGGTTGGCAATGTAATCGTCGATGTGGCCAGGGATGGGGTGCCAGATACTGTGGACGACCCCGAGGGCGCTGTAGCAGTCCTGAACGGTGTTTACAAGGACCCGGACCGCGAGCAGGTCGTAAATTTCGTTGAAATCCTTGCCCTGCTCGGCGTATTTGGCAACCTTCTGGGCAATGCTGTAGATGTGTTTCGGTCGGCCGGTTACCTCGGCCTTGATGCCGGCTTTCTCGAGCTCCCGCTTCAGGATCTCGACAACTTGAGCGATGTAACGCTCCCGCTGGGCCCGTCGGGCCCGGATCAGGCGGGCGACCTCCCGGTAGCGTTCCGGCTCAAGACATCGGAACGCCAGGTCCTCCAGCTCCCACTTGAACTGCCAGATCCCGAGGCGGCCGGCCAGGGGCGCATAGATATCCATAGTTTCCTGGGCCACCCGCTTTGCCTTGTCCGGCGGCAGCGCATCGAGAGTCCGCATATTGTGCAGGCGGTCGGCGAGCTTGATCAGAACTACCCGGATATCTTCGGCCATGGCGACGAACATTTTCCGGAGATTCTGCGCCTGCTGTTCGAGGAGCCGCCGGTCGGTCAGACTCGCAGTCGACCAGCTTATCCGGGAAAGCTTCGTGACGCCTTCAACCAGCCGGGCAACTTCGGGCCCGAACTTCTTTTCAATGGTCTCAATGGGCACGTCGCAGTCTTCGACGACGTCGTGGAGGAGGGCGGCCGCAATAGCCGCGGCGTCAAGCCTGAGGTCGGCCAGAAGGAGGGCCGTCTGGAGGGGATGCTCGATGAACGGGGCCCCTGAAGCCCGGACCTGCCCTTCATGGGCCCGAACGGCAAATTCAATGGCCGCTTCAACGAGGGCAACCCGCTCCTGGGGCAGGTACTCGCTTGCCCGGCTGATGAGCTTCTTAACCAGGCCCTGGACGTCGGTCCGTACGGTTGTCATTGCGGCCCCTTGCACCCCCGGGTGCATCCCACTCAAAGTATATTACAAGGTACCGATCCCCCCAAACTTAGGCCTGCAAAAACGTTGGGACGCCTGGATGGCGTCCCAACCGTGACCGTCCCGTCAGACCGGGTCTCAATCAGCCGGCGGCTTCGGGGGTCGCCGCACCGGTCAGGGCCTCTTCGACCTTCCGCAGGCGCGTCTCGTACATATTGATGCAGTGCTTGATAACCTCAAGCTGGCTGAAGAGGAAGAGGCTCAGGATGTGGGGGGAGGGCGTGCGCATCTGCGCCTTAGCCACGGGCAGGAGGTCAGGTTCGTCCCGGATGATCCGGTCGGCCAGGTAGTGGCCAAAGGCGATGTGGCGGGCCTCATCCCGCTGGATGAGCTCGAACCCCTTGACGAGCCCCGGAAGGAGCCCCCGCTCTTTGAGGGAAAGATAGGCCGTGGCGTAGCCGGCCTCGGCAGCGACCCCTTCGATCATCAGGTGGTAGGTTGCAACGGCCTCGAGCTGGGCCCGTCGGGACTGGTCTGCGTGGAGCTGGTGGAGGACCCTCGGAAGCTCCTCGTAGAAGACGAACTGGTAGTGGGGGCCTACTGGGGCAACCTCGTTCAGGTCAACCCCGGGCACGACGGTCCCGAGCCAGCGGTCGAAAAACTCGGTGTGCTTGGCTTCTTCAAAGAGCTGGGTGCACAGGAAGATCTCTTCCTCGAGATGCCCACCCTCCTTGCGGATCGCAAAAAGGAGCGGGCTCAAGTCTTCGGTGACGGCGATCTCCCCCCGGTAGAACCCGGCGATGAGCCGCAGGGTTCCGAGCTGGAGCTCCTCCGAGAGCTCGGGCCACTGCCTTACGTCCTCCGAAAGGTCGATGGCTTCAGGGTCCCAGAAAAGTTTTTTCGCCTTCACATAGTCGGCCATCGGCAGAAGGTCATATCGGAGAGCCATACGGCGCACCCCCCAACCTGGAGTTCTGGCGGTATTATAGGCGGAAGCGGAAGCACTGTCAACGTGCCGGGGGTCAGACCCTGAGTCTGGGGTCCAGGGCGTCCCGCAGGGCATCCCCGAGCAGGTTGAAGGCGAAAACGGCCAGGCTGATGGCAATGCCGGGGGCCAGGGCCAGCCAGGGGGCCCGCTCGGCAAACTGGGTGGCCGCGCCCCGGAGCATCAGGCCCCAGGCCGGGGTCGGCTCCGCGACCCCGAGTCCCAGGAAGCTCAAAGACGCCTCCAGGAGGATTGCCTGCCCCAAGAATGCGGTAAGCATGACCAGGTATGGGGCAACGACATTCGGCAAAAGGTGCTGGAAAATGATCCGGACGTCGGATGCGCCAATTGCCCGGGCTGCCTCGACAAAGGGCATCTCCCGGAGTGCAAGGGCGCTGGCCCGGATGACCCGGCTTACCCTGGGAATCATCGGGATCGTTATGGCGATGATCACGTTCAGGGTACCGGTTCCGAGGGCCGCGACCATGGCCAGGGCCAGAATTATGAGGGGGAAGGCCAGGATGATGTCGGTGACCCGCTGGATGAGGTCGTCAACCCGGCCGCCGAAGTAGGCGCTGACCACGCCGAGGAGGGCCCCAAGGGTTGCCCCGACAAAGGAGCTGGTGAAGGCAACAAGCAGGGCCGTCCGGGACCCGAAAATTATTCGGCTAAGGACGTCGCGACCGAAGTTGTCGGTGCCGAGCAGGTACTGCGGACCCGGCGGCCGGAACATAACGGCGAAGTTATTGGCGACCGGGTCGTAGGGAGCGAGCTGGTCGGCGAAGACAGCGGCAAAGGCGAAGATGAGGAGCACTGTCGCCCCCATCGCCCCGAGGGGGTAGCGCCGGATGAACCGGACGACGATGTTCTGGCGCCGGGCCACCCGGCGCAAAGCCCTTTCCTGAAAGAGGTCTGTCTGCATGCCGGATGCACTCACTGGTACCTGATCCTTGGGTCAAGCCACATGTAACAGATGTCGAGGAGGAAGTTTACAATGACGAATACCCCGGCCGAAAGCATGATGAGGGCCTGGGTCATGGTGTAGTCCCGGCGGCTGATGGCATCGACGATCAGCTTGCCGAGGCCATTGAGGTTGAAGACCTGCTCGGTAACAACCAGACCCCCGATCAGGAAGGCAAACTCCAGGCCGATAACCGTGACCACCGGAAGGAGGGCATTGCGAATGCCGTGCCGGATAATAACCAGATACTCCACAAGCCCCTTGGCCCGGGCGGTGCGGATATAGTCTTCCCGGAGAACTTCGAGGAGGGCCGACCGCATCATCCGGGTCGAGACCGCCGAGTACCGGTAGCCGACAGCCAGAGCCGGCCAGATCAGCTGGGTGAGGTTTGCGAGGGGGTTCTGCCAGAGGGGGGTGAACACTACCGGTGGCGACCACCGGAAGAAAATTAGCAGGAACAAAATCATCAGGATGCCGAGCCAGAACGACGGCATTGCTAGGCCGGCAATGCTAAAGACCCGAACGGCGTAGTCGACCCAGGTGTTCTGTTTGACCGCGGCCAGGGTTCCGAGGGGGATCGCAAGCGCAACCGCAATCAGCGTGGCCATAATGGCCAGCTGGAGGGTCAGTTCAAGGCGGATTGCGACCTCGTAGGCCACCGGTTTGCCGGTCCACATCGATACCCCAAGGTCGCCCCGGACCAGGCCCCAGAGCCAGCTGATAAACTGCTCGTAAATCGGCTTGTCCAGGCCGTAGCGGGCACGCTCGGCCTGGAGCACATCCTCAGAAACCAGCGCGCCGGTGCCGTACCGGAGCATGACGATGTCGCCCGGGATCAGCCGGAGCAAGACAAAGGTCAGGACCGCGACCCCGAACAGGGTCGGGATGATCATCAGCAGTCGGCTGACAAAGTACCGATACATTGGCCCGGCACCACCCGCCGATTACTGGGCGAGCCAGACATCAACCAGGTCCTGGTTGATATAGTGACTGGGCGTTATCCGCCAGCCCTGAACTTTCGCCCAGCGGACGACTATCCGGTTCCACCACAGCGCCGGTAACTGGTAAGCCATTTCCCCGACGGCCCGGCGCTCGAACTGCCAGACGAGCTGCTTGCGCTTTTCGGGGTCGAGCTCCCGGCTCTGCTGGTCGTAGAGGCTGTCCAGGACCGGGTCCCGATAGCGGGCGTAGTTTACCGGGCTCCGCTCAGGCGAAAGGAAGCCCAGCAGCTGGAGGTCCGGGTCATCCATGAAATCGCAGTTGAAATAGAGCATTGCCTCGAAGTTTCCGGTCCGCAGGTCCTGGGTCCAGGGGCCCGTCTCGAGGAGCTGGTGCTCGACCTGAAGGCCGACCTGGCGCCACTGGTCAATGATAAACACCCCGAGGGACGGGTAGGGTTCGATATTTCGGTTTTTAAGGGTGAACGAGAACCCCTCGGGGACACCGGCCTCACGAAGGAGCCGCTTGGCCTCCTCCCGGCTCTTATTGATGTCCCGCCAGAAGCCCGGAATCTTTTCGAGTTCGGATTCGGGCATCGCAAAGGGCGAGCCGGGCCGCATCAGGGCCCCGACATACTTCAGGAAGGTGAACTGGGAAAGGTACTGCCCGCCGTTCCACCGGTCGATGGCCAGGGTCAGAGCCTGCCTGACTTTCGGGTTATCAAAGGGCTTCTTTTCATTGTTCAGGACTACTATCTGCGAGCAGACCCACGGGCTCTCCTCCACCACCACCTGATTCCCCAGGGCCCTGACCAGGTCGTCCCGCTCCTGGGGGGTCACACTCCGGAAGTTTATGAGGATCTGGCCGCTGCGGAGGGCCGCGACCATGGCCGAGCGGTCGGTCATAAATACTGCCCGGAAACCATCCAGATAGGGCCGGCCCTTAATGAAGTAATCTTCGTTCTTCTTGCCGACAACATGAGAACCGGGTACGTATTCGACAAACTTAAAGGCCCCGGTTCCCAGCACATTCTTTTCGTACCAGCGGGGGTCTTTCTCGATGATGTCGGCCTTGTAAATCCAGTTCCAGCCCGAAGCAAAGTTGGCGAGCATCGAGGCCGACGGATGCTTGAGCCTGAACCGGACGGTCCTGCTGTCCGGGGCTTCGATGGATTCAACGGCCGAGTAAAGGGCCTTGCGGGCGCTGATGACGCCCTGGGGCGGGAAGATAATCTTGTTGTAGGTTGCGACGACATCCCGGCTGGTCAGGGGTGTCCCATCGTGGAATTTGACCCCGTCCCGGAGCTTGAACTCGTAAACGAGTCCGTCCGAAGAGACCGTCCACGATTCGGCGAGGTCCCCGACGACCTTCGGGTAATTATACTGGTCGAACTTAAGCAGTGTGCTGTAAAACGGCGCCAGTGGGATAATAACGGCGAACGTCGTCTCCCTGTGAGCATCCAGGGACGGGGGCTCGGCGTCGACCGCAAAGACCAGCTCGCCCCCGTATCGGGGCTGTTGGGCCGCCGGGCTCGGCTGGCCCGGCGTTGAGGGCGCCGCCGGGGCACAGCTGGCCAGAAACAGGGCGGCCAGTACGAGAAAAACCACCCGCTTCAGCATGGCGCACTCCTCCGCGACAGTCTTTTAGTCGGTTTATTATTGGATGAAACTAACGTCTCTGTCAAGACAGCCGCCGGCGTTTGACGGGCCGTCCAGGCGTCTGTTACGATAATCAGCGAATAAATCCACCGCTGCTGGCAGAGGCCGGGGGCCTCGGTTCCAGCGGCTCTTCTTTTCCCTATCCCTGCACACAGGAGGGTGCACGGATATGGTGGTGGAGTTGCCGGTTATCGAGGCCTTCGACGCGATGTCGGCCGATTATGACGTTGTCCAGGACGACTGGTACGCGACCCTGGATGCCGGGCTCGAGGGGCTGATTCTTGCCACCCTCGGTCGGAACCTGGAGGGCCGGTTTATTCTGGATATCGGCTGTGGTACCGGGCTTTACAGCCTCAAGCTTGCCCACCGGGGTGCCCGGGTTCTGGGCATTGACCCCGCCCGTCGTCTGCTGGAACAGGCCCGCCGAAAGGCCCGGAGGGCAAGGCTGCGGGGCGCGACCTTCAGCACCGGCCGGGCCGAGGCTCTGCCGGTTGCAGACCGCTGTGCTGACGCCATCGTCTGCTGCGGGAGCGTATTCGCCTTCGTTGACGACCCCGAGGCCGCCCTCCGGGAGTTTTACCGGGTGCTCAAACCCGGCGGCTGGCTGATTTTCGATGCTGAAAACCGATTCAGCATCGATACCCTCTGGCTCAGCCTGAGTGGGCTCATCGGGGACCCCCTGGGCTACGGGGTATCCCGGCTGGAAGTCCTGCGGGCCCTCTCCACCCCACCCACCCGGTCGGTCCGGCTCCGCTATCCTCTGGTCCGGGCCGACGGCAGCACGGTATACGTTGGCCTCCGGCTTGACCCGCCAGGCCTGGTAGGTGAGTGGCTTCGCCGGACCGGTTTCGAGGTCAAGGCTGTCCGGGGGTTTCACATTGCCGGGGCCCTTATTCCCAGCACCCTGACAATTCGGCCTGACCTGCCCCGGGTGATCCGGACGCTTTTCCGGGGTCTCGTTCGCCTGGATAAACTCCTCGCCCGCTTCCGCCCTTTCAATTACCTGGGCACCACCCTGGCATTTATCTGCCGCAAACCGGGTACCGCAACGCCGGCGGTGCGGGAAGTTGACTGGCGCCTCGTGCCGGCGGCCGCGGACTAGCCACTGACAGCAGTGACGGCCCGGAGGGCACCGACCAGCTCCTCAAGGTTCGCCCCAGGGTAGTTCAGGGGCACCGGAATTCCGACGGCGGGATTTAGCCGGCGCCAGCGCCAGAAAAGAATCGTCGCGCCAGGATCGGGCCGAGCTCCGAACAGCCGCCTTAGGCCTTCGGCTGAAAGGCCGGCGTTATCAAGCCAGCCGCGGTAGGCTCCGCCTGCCCAGATGTGGGCCTCGATGCCGGAGGCGCCGAAGAGGATGAGGCCAAAGCTTCCGGCCAGTCGGGTTAGCTCGGCCTCGGCTTCGGCGACGACCTTGCAATAAGCTTCCCCAGCCAGTTGCCCCCGGCAGACCTGACACGGGTCGCCGTTCCCTACCAGAACGCAACCGCGCCCCCTCCGGATGGGTAGCCGGCGGCGGCATCCGGGGAGGGGAAACCTCGCCCGGAGGCCGGCCAGCGCGGCCCGGGCTTGCCAGGGACTGTCAAAAGCGACGAAAAACGGGGCGGTTGGGGGGAGAGTCTGGCCCGTGTACCACCGGGAAATCCGTTCGGCGGTCCGATAGACGAAGAACGGGCCCCGAACCCGGCGGGCCCGGTTATAGGCTGGGGCGAG
>JAUQQI010000017.1 GCA_030549955.1 Chloroflexota bacterium | reverse complement strand
CATCTCCCAGTCCAGGGCCCGGTAGAGGAGGACGTGTCTCGGGGCCGACGGAATCCACTCGTCCCCCCGAATGACGTGAGTTATCCGCATGTAGTGGTCGTCGACAACCACCGCCAGGTGGTAGGTCGGGTAGCCGTCGGACTTGAGCAGGACGTGGTCGTCGAATCTGGCATTTTCAAAGACGATTTCGCCCCGGAGCAGGTCGGGAACTGCGGTCGTGCCGTCGAGGGGCATCTTGAAGCGGACGACTGAGGGCAGACCCTGCCGCTCGAGTTCGGCCCGCTCCCCGGCAGTTAGATAGCGGCAGCGGCGGTCGTAGCCGGGCGGTTCGCCCCGGGCCCGCTGCTCGGCCCGGAGGGCCTCAAGCCGCTCGGGGGTGCAGTAGCAGCGGTAGGCGTGGCCCCGGCTGATAAGCTCCTCGGCGACCTGCCGGTAAAGGTCGAGGCGCTGGGACTGGAAGTAGGGCCCGTAGGGACCGCCGACTTCCGGCCCCTCGTCCCAGTGGAGGCCCAGCCAGCGCAGGCTCTCGAGGATCGATTCGAGGGCGCCGGAGACGATCCGGTCCCGGTCGGTATCTTCGATGCGGAGGATAAAGGTGCCCCCGTTGTGCCGGGCCCAGAGCCAGCTGAAGAGGGCCGTCCGGATGTTCCCGACGTGGAGAAAGCCGGTCGGGCTCGGGGCAAAACGGGTCCGAACCTGCTGCGACATACCCGGTCACATTCTAGCAAATCCGGCTTGGTATAATGGCTTTAAAAGCGGATGGCCTGCGGAGGGTCCCGATGGAGCTGAAGGTTGTCAACATCGAGAAGCCGGCCGACGTGAACGTCATCATCGGCCAGAGCCATTTTATAAAGACCGTTGAGGACGTCTACGAGGCCCTGTTCTCGGCGGTGCCGGGGATCAAATTCGGGTTTGCCTTCTGCGAGTCCTCCGGAAAGCGGCTCGTGCGCTGGGCTGGCACCGATGAGGCGATGACCGAGCTGGCCAAGAAAAACGCCCTGCTCATCGGGGCCGGCCACTCCTTCGTCCTCTGCCTGGCTCCGGGCTTTTACCCGATCAACGTCCTCAACAGCCTTAAGCTCGTCCCCGAAATCGTCCGGCTCTTCTGTGCCACCGCAAACCCCGTCCAGGTGATTATCGCCGAGACCGAGCAGGGCCGGGGCATCCTGGGGGTGGTGGACGGGGGCTCGCCGCTCGGGGTCGAGGGCGACGAGGACATCGCCTGGCGCAAGGAGTTCCTGCGCCGGATCGGCTACAAGCTCTAGGCCGGCGGCCGGGCCCCGGCGCCTCTCAATCCGAGAACGGACCCGACGTCGAGGGCTTCCCGCCAGAGGCCGACCAGCCCGAAAAGGTTCAGGCCAAAGACATAAATTAACAGGTGCGAGCCGAAGGCAAACGCAAAGGCGCGGGTCCGGTCAAAGCCAAAAAGCTCCAGGATGACCACGACGCTCAGGTGGTAAACCCCGACGTAGCCGGGAGAGGCCGGGACCAGCATCGCCAGGGAGACGAGGGCAATGAGGAGCAGGCTGGCGGGAAACGACAGATACAGACCAAAGGCTGCGCCTAAAAGAAGCATCACTAGGCCGTTAAGGCCCCAGGTGACTCCCGACCAGAACAGGGCCAAGGTAAAGGGCCGAGCGGAGCTCAGCACCGCGGCCCCCTCTGCGGCCGCGGTCAGCAGGCGGCTAACCGGGACAAAGGCCGGAAGCCGGACCCGGCTGAGGATTTTGGGTCCGAACCGGCCGAAGAGGCCGAATCCGACCAGGCCGGCGGCGGTTAAGGCGGCCGTCCACCGAACCGCTTCGGCCATATACTGGGGAACTGGTAAAGTTCCGGCCAGAAGTCCGACGACGGCGACGGTAATGGCCAGGTCGAGGAGCTTCTCGACCACGATGGTCGCGAATACAAGCGAAAAGGGAGCCTTTTCCAGGTAGGCCAGGGCACCGGCCCGGGCGAAATCGCCCGCCCGTCCCGGCAGGAGGTTGTTCACCAGGTAGCTCAGGGCGAACAGGTTAAAGAGCCGACCAGTCGGCGGCCGAACTTTAACCGGGAAGAGGGCCTGCCAGCGCCAGGCCCGGGCCACCAGTGAGGCGAGCACAAGGAGCAGGGCGAGGCCGGCCAGGTCGGGCCGGACCCGGCCCAGGGCTTCGAACGCCAGACGGAGGTCGACCTCCCGCAGGGCCAGCAAGAGGGCCGCCCCGCTTATAACCAGGCCGAGGATAAGCCTCAAATACCGCATTTTCTGCCGATTATAGCCGAAATGAGGCGGCTATTTCGGCCGGGCCTTAAAACATGCTATCCTCTGGTAACAGACGGCCAACGCCGGCTGACGGCGACGATAAGAGCTAACCCTGATGGCCGGGATCATCGACTTTCACGTGCACATCTTCCCGCCGGAAATCGTTGCCCGGCGGGAGGCGGTCTTCGACCGGGACCGTTACTTCGCCTGGCTCTACGGCCGCCGCTCGGCCCGGCTCGCCACCGCCGAGGACCTGGTCGCGGCCCTGGATGAGGCCGGAATTCGGGCGGCGGTAGCCATGAACTTCGGCTGGTCGGACCCGGACCTCTGCCGCCGAACTAATGATTATTTGCTCGAGGCCGGCCGGCGGTTCCCAGGCCGGGTCTACCCCTGCGTCATGGTGCCCTTCGCTGACCCGGTTGCGGCCATTGCCGAGCTGGAGCGGGCGGCCCGGGCCGGGGCGGTCGGCCTTGGGGAAATCATGCCCGACGGCCAGGGCCTCGACCTGGACCGCCCGGAGGGCCTCGGCCCCATCGTTTCGGCAGCAGCCCGCCTGGGTTTTTTCGTTGTCGTCCACGCCAGTGAGCCCGTCGGCCACTCCTATCCGGGGAAGGGGACGGTCTGGCCCCAGCGTCTCGAACGGCTTTACAGCCTTTTTCCTGACGTCAGGTTTGTCTTCGCCCACCTGGGGGGCGGCCTGCCGTTCTACGGACTGATGCCCGAGGTGAAGGCGGCTTTGCGAAACGTGTGGTTCGATACGGCAGCCCTGCCCTTTCTCTATGAACCGGAGGCGGTCCGGATTGTGGCCGGCATCGTCGGCCCGGATAGGCTATTGTTCGGGACTGACTTCCCCCTGATAGGCTACAGTCGGATGCTCGACTACCTGGGTCGGGCTGGCCTTTCGCCGACCGGCGACTCGCCGGAGGCCTGGAAATTCTTCGGCACGAATGCCTGCAGGCTCCTCGGGCTGGAGGGGACCCGGTGAGACTCTTTGTTGCGATTGACCTGAATGCGGAGTTAAAGGCGGCTCTGGCAGACCTCCAAGGCCAGCTGCGGCGGGCATGGCCTGGGGCCGACGTCCGCTGGGTCGACCCGAGCGGCATCCACCTCACCCTGAAGTTCCTGGGGGAAGTCGGGGCTAATAAGGTCGACGCGGTGGTTAGAGCCCTGGCGGAGGCGGTGGCCGGGGTCGAACCCTTTGAACTTAAACTCGAAGGGCTCGGCTGCTTTCCCAGCGAACGCCGGGCCCGGGTGGTTTGGGTTGGGGTGAAGGAGCCGACCGGTCGTCTAGCTCGGCTGCAACGGCAGGTTGAGGTGAGCCTGGAGGGCCTGGGCTTTGCCCCGGAAGGCCGCGAATTCGTGCCCCATATTACCCTGGGCCGACTCAGAATCCCGGCAAACTTTCCCCCCGTCAACGAAGGCCTCGCCCGCCAGCAGGTAGGCCGGATGCGGGTCCGAGAAGTTGTCCTGATGGAGAGCCGCCTCAGCCCAACCGGGGCAACCTACCGGGCGGTAAGCGCGTTTAGCCTCGGCAGACTCCCGACCCAGGCCCCTGGTGGTCCACCGGAGTAAGGCTCGGCCGCCCCTAAACATCGTTCGCACCGAAAAATCCCTCTGAACGTTGGACTAGCTGGCTGAGTAGGCGAAAAATCAGGTATTATTTACCGGGTATTTCGGCGCCACAGCGACGGACCGTCAGACATTGAGGCCGACAGCGCGCCGGAGCGGAGCGAAGGAGGCAATGCGGAGTTCTGACATCGATTCGAGTTTCGGCCTCGGAAAGCCGGACGTCCGTCCCACCCGCGTCATATCCCTGTCCACAGCCTCTGAAGCCATCGCCGCGTCCCACTGCGTTTTTGCGCCGCCCGAAATTCAGGTCAGGGAGAACACCATGACCGGACAGCCCTCTCAGCCTGCAAGCTGGTCAGAGCCCCTGGGTGGCGGGCCGGCCGAAGGGCCGCATGATGGGTTGGGCTGGTGCCTGCGGACCCTCCGGGCCGTGGCAGATGAGCTCAACCGCCATCAGAGTCCGGGCCCGATGCTCGATTCCGTCGTGCCCCTGGTCGTGGAAAGCCTTGGATTCGAGGCAGGCTGGGTGTTCCTGCGGCGGGAACCTGATGGTTTTTTCCTGGCATCAAGCTACCGGGTGCCGGCTGGTCTTGCGGCCGACGACTATGCGGTGTTGAACCGGGGAGTATGTCGGTGCCAGCGCCGGCTACTGACCGGTGACCTCGTAACCGCAACCTGGTTGGAAGGTTGTGAAAGGCTGAGATGGGCGGATGCGGCCGGCCGTCCCACCGGCGGCCTGCAGTTCCACGTCTGCGTCCCCCTTTTGGCTGGGGGACGGGTCATCGGGCTGATGAACCTGGCCATGGCTAGCCCGGATAGCCTTTCGCCTGAGCTGACCACCTTGCTGGACATTATTGGCAGGCTGGTAGGTGTTGCCCTGGAGCGGGCGCTGGTGGTGTCCGAGGCCCAGACCACCCGGCAGCGGGAACATGACGAAGCCTCGGAGCTTGCCCGGGCCCTGCTCGATGTAACCACCGTCGGAGACCTGGGTCGGGTTCTGTTCCTGTTTCTCCGTCGGGTCCTGGAGCCTGATGCCCTTAGCCTGCTGGTAGTTGACCTGACGGGAACGTACCTTACCCTCGTCGCCGGGTGGGGGTGGTCGGAGCCTTATGTCGGGCGGCTTCAGCTTCCCCTGAAGCCCCCCGAAAGCAGCGGGCCGGCCTGGGTTCTTCATACCCGTGAGCCGGCCGTCTTCGAGCTCGGTAGCATGCAAAGGCCCTTTTTTGTCCCCGAGCCTGTCCGCCGGGCCGGGGTTAGGCAAAGCCTGATGCTGCCGATGTTCAGCGGAGACCGCCCGGTCGGGGTTGTGGCGGTTAACTGGCTTGAGGTCCGGGCGGTTCCCGAGGAGCGGATCAAGCTAGCCAGTTTGCTGTGCGGGATCTCTGCCAACGTCCTCGCCCGGGTGCTGGAACTCCAGCAGCTGAACGAAGTCATCCAGCGGCTGCCCGTTGGGAGCTACCGTTCCACGCCTGAAGGACGCTTTCTGGCCGTCAATGATGCCCTGGTAAGACTGCTCGGATACCCCGACCAGGCGACGTTACTGGCGACTCCGGTGCAGACCATTTACGTGAACCCGAAGGACCGGGTCCGCTGGCAGCGGCTCATTGAACGCAAGGGGGTCCTGACCGGGTTCGAAGTCCGCTGGCGTCGGTTCGACGGGACCCCGGTCTGGGTCCGGGAGTCAGCCCGGGTCGTCCGGGATGCCACTGGCCGGGTGGCTTATTACGAGGGGGCCGTCGAGGATATCACCGAAAGGAAGCGGTCCGAGGAGCAGGCCAGGTTTCTGGCTGAGCATGACCCCCTGACAGGCATCTTTAACCGGCGCCGCTTCCAGGCCGAACTCCTCCGCCGGCTCAACCTGGCCGAGCGGACCGGCCGGAGCGGGGCCATCCTTTTGATTGACCTGGACAATTTTAAGGATGTTAATGACTCGCTCGGCCATCAGGCGGGCGACCAGCTCTTACAGGAGCTGGCGGCACTAATGAAAAGCCGGCTGCGTCCGGGCGACGTTCTGGCCCGGCTGGGTGGGGATGAGTTCGGGGTGATCCTGTTTCCCGCCGATGCCGAGCAGGCCGGGGCAGTGGCCAGGCGGATCCTGGGGGCTATCCGGGAAAGGGCACCCCTCCTCGGGGGCAATGGGGCGCGGATGGCTGCCAGCTGCGGAATAGCCGTATTCCCGGACCACGGGCAGGCGGCTGATGAGATACTGTCGGCCGCCGACCGGGCCCTGTATGCGGCTAAAGGCCGAGGCGGTGACCAGGTCGAGGTCTGGTGCCAAGGCACCGGCCGGGCTCATAGACCGATTGGTGACCAGCTTGTCCGGGCCCTGGCCGAAAACGGCCTGGAAATTTTTGTCCAGCCGATTCTGGACCTAAAGGCTGACCGGATTACTCAGTACGAGCTGCTGGCCCGACTCGCAGTCGGGAGCGACCTGCTTAAGCCGGCGGCTTTTCTGGAGGCGGCGGAGCGGCTGGGGCTGGTCACGGAGGTAGACCTAAAGGTCCTGACCGGGGCCATCAGGCTGGCAAAGGGGACCAATCTGCGGCTCCACGTAAACATATCCGGGAGGACGCTCAACGACCCCCGAGCTGTCGAGAGGATACTCCGGCTGCTGGAGTCGGCCAAGGTGGACCCGGACCGGGTGGTTCTGGAGATCACGGAGGAGACGGTCTTGGCTGACCTGGGGGTTGTTCGCCGGCATCTTGAGACCCTTCGGGAGCGCGGCTACCGGCTGGCGCTGGACGATTTTGGGGCCGGGTTTTCGTCATTTCGCTACCTGCGCTACCTGCCCGTCGACTACGTCAAAATCGACGGGAGCCTGATTCGGGACCTCTCCAACGACGTTGCGGCCCAGAAGATTGTCAGGGCCGTCGCCGCCCTGATTCGCGACCTCGGCGGGGCGGCGGTGGCCGAATGGGTCGAAGATGAAGGGACCCTGCGGACGGTTCGGGCCCTGGGCATCGACTACGCCCAGGGCTTCTATATCGGCGTCCCAGTACCGGTCGCAGAAATTCTTGCCGGGGGAACGCAACCGTTTCGCAGGTCTGCAGACTGAATCGCAGCCTGAGATGCCCCATGGAGAACCGCGGTTGTTATCATGGTTCTACGTAACCGAACATTGCCGCCTATCGGCCCGAAAGCGAAGCGCATCCCGGTCGAAGAACGGGTCATCCGCCGTTTTAGCTACCTGGCTGCTGAACCCTACCCGTTCACCAAAGTACCCATCGGGCCGTACTATCTGCCCCACGGTGGCCACATCGACTGGCTGCTGGCCGCGACCGGGGTTGGAAAGATGCCTACGGTCAAGGGACTGCTCCACGGTGAGCATACTGCTTGGGAAATGCCCACCCCGAAGATTTAACCTTGCCTGGGCCTGAGCCGGAGGCCGGTCATCTTAAGGCCTGAATCGAGGACGCCGGCGAGTCAGAGCGGAGCGTCAGCTACTCTCTTGAAGTGCGGTGTGGCCCGCCTCCGGGCTGGAAACGGTTGGGGGGATTCTCTGCCTCTGGGTGCCTTGCCGGTACCGAGCACCAGAGCCAAGCCTTTCCCGGAGAAGCCTGAGCGGACCGGGGTCCGGAAATGACGCATCCGGTCTTGCTTGACAAAAACCTCAGACAGCAGTATTCTTACGTTAAGAGTTAAGCAGGATTAAATTCCGCCCTGGGGAGCGAGCACTGATGAGGCAGGCTGTTGAAGATTATCTTAAAGTGATTTACAAGGTCCAGCAGCGCCAGCGCCGCGCCTCCACATCGGCGATCGCTGAAAGTCTGGGGGTAAGTCTTCCGGCCGCAACCAGCATGGTTCAGCGGCTCGCTGACATGGGTCTCCTCCGATATACCCCTTACCGGGGTGTTGAGCTCACCGAAAAGGGTGCCCGGATCGCCCTGGAGGTTATCCGGCATCACCGGCTCTGGGAGCTCTTTCTGGCCCGGGCCCTGAACATGCCCATCGATGCTGTCCACGCCGAGGCTGAGCGCCTTGAGCATGCCCTTTCGGACAGCTTAGAGGATACCATTGATGCCGCCCTGGGCTACCCGACGGTGGACCCCCACGGCGACCCGATTCCGGCCAAGGATGGAACCCTTCAGGAACCCAGCCATATTCCGCTGGGAGCCCTTCCGGCAGGCTCGAAGGCGGTGGTCCGTCGGGTTCCGGACAGCGACCCCGCCCTTCTGCGCTACCTCGCTGGCCTGGGGCTGATTCCGGGCGCCCTGGTCGAGGTCGTCGAAGTCGCCCCCTTTAACGGGCCGGTCCACCTGCGGGTTGGGGACCGCCAGCACGCGATCGGCCGGGAAGTTGCCGGCCGAATCTTTGTCGAGCCAGCTCCCGTCCAGGACTGACCCGGTGACCAGGAGACGATGGTAAGAAAAGGCGGCTCCGGTCGGAACCGCGCCCGAATCCTGGTCAGCTTGCTCTTGCTCGCCCAGGCTCTCGTCAGCTGTGCCCCTGTCGGGCGGACGGCCGACCCCACCGAGGTGGCGAGCCGGCCCGTCCGGGTCGTGGCAACTACCAGTATCATTGCCGATGCTGTAGGGCAGGTCGGAGGCGAGCGGGTCGAAGTAACGGCCCTGATGGGGCCGGGGGTTGACCCCCACCTTTACAAAGCCCGGGAGGGTGACGTCCTGCGGCTGGCCCGGGCTGACGTCGTCTTCTACCACGGCCTCCACCTTGAGGCGAAGATGGCGGAAATCCTGGCCGGAATGAACAGGTGGGTGCCAACCTATGCCGTCGGCAGTGTTGTCGACCCGTCCGACCTGCTCTACCCGGAGGGGTCGGTGGGGAATCCCGACCCCCACATCTGGTTCGATGTGCGGCTCTGGATGCGGGTCGTCTCGTACGTTGCCGATACCCTGGCCAAACATGACCCGGCCCACGCCGGATTTTACTGGTCCCGGGCCGAAGCTTATCTTCAGGAGCTGGCCGGCCTCGATAGCTATATCCGGGAACAGGTGGGCCGGATTCCCCCTGAACAGCGGGTGCTGGTCACCGCCCACGATGCTTTCGGCTATTTTGCCCGGGCTTACGGCTTCGAGGTCCGGGGTCTCCAGGGCATCAGCACGGTGGCCGAGGCCAGCATTGCCGACGTCCAGGAGCTGGCCGACTTCATCGTCCGCCGGCGCCTCCGGGCCATCTTTATTGAAAGTAGTGTGCCGGTCCGGAATATCGAGGCGGTTCAGGAGGCCGTCCGGGCCCGGGGCTGGGACGTCAAAATCGGGGGCGAGCTTTACTCCGACTCCCTGGGCGAGCCCGGCAGTGGGGCCGGCACCTACGTTGGGATGGTTCGACATAATATCCGAACCATCGTCGAAGCCCTCGTCGGCGAACCTGTAGGGTCAGGAAGCAGCCGGTGACCCAGCCCCTTTCCGAGCCAACCCTTGCCATCGAGGTCAGCGACCTGACTGTGGCCTATCGGGACCGTCCGGTTCTCTGGGATGTAGACGTCGAGGTTCCGGCTGGGGTGCTGATGGCCGTCGTCGGTCCGAACGGGGCCGGCAAGACGACCCTCCTTAAGGCAATTCTCGGGCTGGTTCGCCCGGCGGCGGGTACGGTGCGGGTCTTTGGCCAGCCCCTTAAGGCTGTGCGCCGGCTGGTGGCCTACGTGCCCCAGCACCGGGACGTCGACTGGGACTTTCCGACCAGCGTCCTCGACGTCGTGATGATGGGCCGCTACGGCCACCTGGGCTGGTTCCGCCGACCTGGCTCCCGGGAGCGGGCCCTGGCCCTGGCTGCCCTTGAGCAGGTTGGAATGCGGGAGCTGGCCCACCGGCAGATCAGCCAGCTTTCTGGCGGCCAGCAGCAGCGAGTCTTCCTCGCCCGGGCGCTCGTCCAGGATGCCCGGATTTACCTGATGGATGAGCCTTTCGCCGGGGTTGATGCCCTGACTGAACGGGCGATTGTGAAAGTGATGCGGTCCCTGCGGGCCGCGGGCAAGACGGTGGTGGCTGTCCACCACGACCTCCAGACGGTCAGGGAGTATTTCGACTGGGTCCTCTTACTGAACGTCCGGCGCATTGCTTGCGGGCCCACCAACGACGTGTTCACCGAAGAGAATCTCCGGCAAACCTACGGCGGCCGCCCGGTAATCCTCGAGGCCAGGCGGACATGATGGGGCTCGACGACCTGATTATCAGCCTGCTGACCGACCACACTGTCCGAATCGTTGGGGCCGGGGCCCTGCTTATGGGCATCACCAGCGGGGTTCTGGGCGTCTTCACACTCCTTCGCCGTCAGAGCCTGCTTGGAGACGCGATGAGCCACGCCGCTCTACCGGGCCTGGCTCTGGCCTTTCTGTTAACCCGGAGTAAGGAGTCGGCTCCGCTGTTGCTGGGCGCCGCCCTGGCGGCGTGGGCTGGGGCCCTGGCCGTCATCGCCATAACAAGTTACACCCGGCTTAAGTCGGACGCTGCGCTGGGGATTGTCCTCTCGGTCTTTTTCGGCTTTGGCCTGGTGTTGCTGACGGTCATTCAGCGGCTCCCGACCGCCGCCCAGGCCGGGCTCGACAAGTTTCTCTTCGGTCAGGCGGCCACCCTTCTGCAGCGGGACGTGGCGACGGTCGGGGTGGTTGCGGTTCTGGCGCTGGGGGCTGTAGGCCTGGGGTGGAAGGAGTTTAAGCTTCTCAGCTTCGACCCGGCCTTTGCCGGCGTCCAGGGGTTTCCGGTGCGGCTACTGGACGTTCTCCTGACCAGCCTGGTGGTCCTGGCGATTGTCGCCGGGATCCAGACGGTTGGGGTTGTCCTGATGAGCGCAATGCTTATCGCCCCGGCCGCGGCCGCCCGCCAGTGGACGGACCGCCTCTCGACGATGGTAATCCTCTCGGCCCTTTTCGGGGCCCTGGCCGGTATCGGTGGGGTGATTTTGAGCAGCGTGGGGGATAGTCTTCCGACGGGGCCCGCCATCGTTGTTTGCGCCAGCATCCTGGTTTACGGTTCGCTCCTGTTCGCCCCCGGCCGGGGGCTGGTCTGGCAGCGGCTGGTTACCAGCCGCCGGCAGCGGATGGTCCGGGCCCTGCGGGTTCTGGCCCAGCTCTACTGGCTGGGGACCCAGCACGGCGATCCGCTTCGCCCCCACCCGGCCGGCGCCCTGCGGGCGCTGGTCGGACCCGACGTCCAGGCGAGCTTACGGGAGCTCGCGGCCCGGAGCTGGGTTCGGCGGCTCGACGACGGGCGGGTTGCCCTCAGTCCCGAAGGGCTTGCGGTTGGACGCGATTTCCTGGTGGAAACGGAGCCGGTTTTGGCGCCGGGGACTCCGGAGTCGGGCGAAAGGACGGCATGACCGGGCTTCAGGTTGAGATCCAGCTGGTGGCGGTGCTGGCGGCCGCGGCCTGCGCCGTCTCGGGAACGTTCCTGGTACTCCGGCGGGTTGCCCTGGTCAGCGATGCCATCAGCCACACGGTCCTGCTCGGCATTGTCGTTATGTTTTTGCTCACCCGGGACCTGCATTCGCCCGCGCTGGTCGTGGGGGCCGCCCTGACCGGCCTGCTTACGGTTGGCCTTGTCTCCCTTATCCTGCGAACCGGCCTCCTCCGGGAGGACGCCGCGATCGGGCTGGTTTTTCCGTTGCTGTTCAGCATCGGGGTCATTCTGATTTCCCTCT
>JAUQQI010000276.1 GCA_030549955.1 Chloroflexota bacterium | reverse complement strand
GTGAAGAGCACCACCCTGAGCTGGCCGACCAGGTCGACGGCCCGCTTTACAACGCCATTAATCCTGATGCGCTTAACGGTGGCCCCGCTCGTTTCGTAGCCGGACTGCGGGGCGATGATGACCTCGATGTTCAGGGGACCGGCCGTTTTGCGGCTGACCTGGGCCATGACCCGGGCGACCGGGAAATCCTGACTGAAGGCCAGCCAGTGAATCAGCTCCCGGTCGGTCGTTGCCCGGAAGGACTTCGTCGTCGCCAGCAGGTAGACGGCCTCAAGGAAGTTCGTTTTGCCCTGGGCATTCTGGCCGTAAAGGATGACGATTCCGGCGGGCAGGCCGATGTCGAGCCGGGCGTAGTTCCGGAAGTTGATGAGCCGAAGTCGCTCAACGAGCATCGGGCGGCTCGCCCCAGCCGCCCCCGCCGGGCGTCAGGATGACCAGCCGCGTCCCGGCCTCAACCCGAACGGTTACCTTTGGAGGGAGGCTACGAGTTTGCGGCTCCCCGTTTCGGGGGATGACCAGCAGGTTTTCGCCCGGCTTTCCGGGCTTGCCGCCGGCGAGGCCATATGGGGCGAACCGGCGGCGCTCGGTCATCACCGTGACGGTGGCCGGGACGAGAATCTCGTATTCCCGGATGATGCCGTCCCCGCCCGGGTACTGCCCCGCCCCGCCCGAGCCGCGGCGCACGGCGTAACGGCGGACCCGGAGGGGATAGGTGAACTCCAGGGCCTCGACCGGGGTATTCTGGGTGTTCGTCATGTGGACGTGGGTGGCCGAAAGGCCGGGCTTGCCCCGGCCGGCCCCGGCGCCGCCGCCGATGGTCTCGTAGTAGGCGAAGTACCGGTTGCGGAACGGGTCCCAGCCGCCGATGACGACATTATTCATGGTGCCCTGGCTTGCGGCCGGAACCCGGTCCGGCACGGCCTGGGCCACCGCCCCGAGAACGACGTCGACGATCCGCTGGGACGTCTCCACGTTGCCCCCGGAGACCGCCCGGGGTGGGCGGGCATTGACGATGGTCCCCTCCGGTGCGATAACTTTTACCGGCCGGAAACAGCCAGCATTGGCCGGAACCTCCTCGCCCGCCAGGCACCGGACCACGTAATACACAGCCGACTGGGTCACGGCCTCAACGGCGTTTACCGGTCCGAGGCACTCGGGGTCGGACCCGGTGAAGTCGGCCGTAAGCTCATCACCGGTAACCCGAACGGTGACCGCGACCTTGATGGGCCGGTCATTGAGGCCGTCGTCGTCCATGTAATCTTCGAAGTAGTATTCGCCGTCCGGGATCCGGGCAATGGCATGGCGTGTAAGCCGCTCGGAGTACTGGAGAAGGGCGACCATCTGGGCCCGGACTTCGTCGAGACCGTAGCGGCCGATCAGCTCCGCCAGCCGCCGGGCCCCAACCTCGTGGGCGGCCATCTGGGCATTGAGGTCCCCAAGGCGCTCCTCCGGCGTCTGCACACCGGGGAGAGACCGGACCAGCGGGGACTTGTTAAGGCGGCCCGCCTCCACCAGCTTCAGGGGCGGGATGATTACCCCCTCCTGGTAAATTTCGGTGGCGAGGGGCATGGAGCCCGGCGACATGCCCCCGACGTCGGCGTGGTGGGCCCGGCTCGCCGCAAACCCAACCAGTTCGCCGGCAACGAAGATCGGCGACACCAGGGTTATATCTGGCAGGTGGGTGCCGCCAAGGTACGGGTCGTTTAAAATCACCAGGTCGCCGGGGGCGAAGGTAAAAAGGCGAATCGCAGTCTTGACAGACATCGGCATGGCGCCCAGGTGGACGGGAATGTGGGCGGCCTGGGCGATGAGCCGGCCGTGCTCGTCGAAAACGGCACAGCTGTAGTCCCGCCGCTCCTTGATATTGGGTGAATAGCCGGTCCGGCCCAGGGTTACGCCCATCTCTTCGGCGACCGAGGCGAAGAGGTTTTTAAAAATTTCGAGGGTTATCGGGTCACTCATAAACTCCGGCTCCTGCAGGTTCGGTGTTTAAATACGCCGGATTTATTTATACCCCGGTCAGGGCAGGTTGCGCACGTCCTGCAGGGTCCACTCGACGTCGACAACCTGGCCGGGCCTGCCGAGAAGGCCGAGCCGGCGCCCGTTCAGGTAGACCTCGACGCCCCCGGCGTTTCCGCACCGGATTGCCCCCCGCTGGCGGCCGGTCCAGGTTCGGGTGTCGCCGATCTCGAGGATGCCCTGGAAGACCTGCTGGTTGTCGACCGTAACGGCCACCCAGGCCCGCTCGATGACCCGGAGCTGGACCTGCACCTGGTCGACGACCGACGTCGGGGTGGGCGGGGGCGGAGCCTGGGTCGGGGCCGGGGGGGGCGTGGGACCCGGCAGGGTGGCGGGGCCCGGACCGGGCCCGGGGCCGGCGGCCCCCACCAGCCTGACGACGGCATAGGCGGTCCCCAGCAGGAGAAGCACCACCATGGCAACAAGAATCCTCGCCGGCCAGGCGGACTCAGGATTTCGAATTACCGGGAGGGGTCTGAAGTCGGGCTGGGCCGGTCGCCAAGGAAAGAAGCTGACAACCTGGTCGGGGTCAAGGCCGAGCCAGCGGGCGTACGACCGGATGAAACCCCGGGTGTAAACCGGAGGCGGGAGCCGTTCGTAATCGTCGGCTTCGAGGGCCTCGAGAAACTCGCGCCGGATGCGGGTAGCCCGCTCCGCATCGTCGAGGCTCAGCCCCCGCTCCTGCCGCGCCGCCCGGAGAATCTGGCCCGGTCGGGGGCGGTTCTGGTCTTCGGCCGCCGGTCGGGCCTTAGTTTTCATACACTCAGTACCTCCCGGAACCGAACCTGATGGTCCGGCAGGGAAATCGCCGCCCCTAAAGTATAAACAAGTTCGCCCACTTCCCGTCCGGAAGCATGCGGCTGATGCGCGGCCTGACCGCGGCCCGACGGCCGCCACTATACTGGGAAGCCGGCTCAAGAAGGCCCGGCGGCGCGCCCCCGGCCTTGACAGGGGCAGCCGGGGAGAAATATAATCGGCCGCAAGCGGCAGCGGACCCACGGGCTGAAAGGGGGTGGTTAGCCTCGAAGGAAGCCCACCAAAACTCTTCCCCTTCTCAGTCGGTTTCAGTCTGAGCTGAAGGAGGGTTTGATGGCCGAAATCTCGCGGGATACGCTTCTCTGGATCTACGAGCGCATGCGCCTCATCCGGTGCTTTGAAGACAAGGTGGCCGAGCTGTTCGCCCAGGGTCTCCTGCCCGGGTTTGTCCACCTCTACGCCGGCGAAGAGGCCATCGCCGTCGGGGTCTGCGCCCACCTGACCGACCGGGACTACATCACTTCAACCCACCGGGGCCACGGCCACTGCATCGCTAAAGGGGTCGACATCAATGCGATGATGGCGGAGCTCTTCGGGAAGGCCACGGGCGCCTGCAAGGGCAAGGGCGGCTCCATGCATATCGCCGACGTGAGTAAGGGAATGCTTGGGGCCAATGGCATCGTCGGCGGGGGCGGTCCCCTGGCCTGTGGCTCGGGCCTGACGGCCAAGGTGACGGGGTCCGATTCGGTTACGGCCTGCTTCTTCGGGGATGGGGCTGCTGAGCAGGGCACGATGCACGAGGCGATGAACCTGGCGGCCATCTGGAAACTGCCGGTTATCTTTGTCTGTGAAAACAACCTCTACGCCGAGTCGACCCCGTGGTTCTACCACTGCGCGGCCAGGGACATTGCCGACCGGGGCGTGGCCTACAATATGCCCGGCATCCTGGTGGACGGCACCGATGTCTTTGCCGTCTATGAGGCGGCGGGGGAGGCTATCGCCCGGGCCCGGCGGGGGGAGGGCCCGACCCTGATTGAGGCCCGGGCCTTCCGGTACTACGGGCACTTCCAGGGCGACCCCCTGACCTACCGGACGCCGGAGGAGGAAGAAGAGTACCGGCGGCGGGACCCCCTCGACCAGTTCCGGCGCCGGGTCCTTGAGCGCAACCTGCTCACCGCCGACGAGCTGGACGCCATCGATGCCCGGGCCCGGGAGGCCGTCGAAGCCGCGGTCCGGTTCGCCCAGGCGAGCCCTTACCCGGCCCCGGAGGAGTGCCTGACGGATGTTTATGTTAAATATCCGTAAGGAGGAAGCGCCATGGCAGGCCGTTCGATGACCTTCCGGGAGGCCATAAATGAGGCGATCCGGCTGGAGATGCGGCGGGACCCGACCGTCATTATCATGGGGGAGGATGTGGCCGGCGGGGCCCGCCTCCCCCACGTGGAGGGCCGGGGTGAGGAGGCCTGGGGCGGCGTCCTGGGAGTAACCAAAGGGCTCGCCAAAGAGTTCGGCCGGACCCGCGTCCTTGACACGCCCATCAGCGAGTCGGCCTTCATCGGGGCGGCCGTTGCGGCCGCGGCTACCGGCCTCCGGCCCATCGCCGAGCTGATGTTTGTCGATTTCTTCGGCGTCTGCATGGACCAGATCTTCAACCAGGGCGCAAAGCTCCGGTACATGTTCGGCGGCAAGGCGAAGGTCCCGATGGTCATCCGTACCATGGTCGGGGCCGGATTTCGGGCCGCCGGCCAGCACTCCGGCTGCCATTACTCGGTTTTCACCCATATGCCCGGCCTCAAAACGGTGGTGCCTTCGACCCCTTACGACGCCAAGGGTCTGCTCATCTCGGCCATCCGGGACGATGACCCGGTTATCTTCTTCGAGCACAAGGTCCTCTACGACATGGAGGGGGAGGTCCCGGAAGGCGAGTATGCTATCCCGCTGGGCCAGGCCGACATCAAACGGGAAGGCCGGGACGTCACCGTTGTCGCCATCGGCCGGATGGTTCATTTCGCCCTCGAAGCCGCCGAGCGGCTGGCCGCCGGCGACGGGGTGAGTGTCGAGGTCGTGGACCCCCGGACCCTTTCGCCCCTGGATGAGGAAACCATCATCAGCTCGGTGAAAAAGACCCACCGCCTGGTCGTGGTCGATGAGGACAATCCCCGGTGCAGTATGGCCACGGACATCGTCGCCCTGGTCACGACCCGGGCCATCGAATACCTCGATGGGCCGCCCCAGATGGTGACCGCGCCCCATACGGTGGTCCCGTTCAGCCCGGTCCTCGAGGACTACTACATCCCGTCGCCGGAGAAGATAATCCAGGCGGTCAATACGGCCCTGGGCCGCGTGTAATGTCGGCCGTCGGCATCATCGCAAACCCGGCCTCGGGCAAGGATATCCGCCGCCTCGTGGCCCAGGCCTCGGTGTTTGACAACAACGAAAAAGTGAATATCATCCGGCGCACGCTCAGGGCCCTGGACGCCCTGGGCGTGCGCCGGGTGCTCATTATGCCCGACACGGCCGGCCTCGGCCTGCGGGCCCTGGACGGCCTGCGCCTCAGCCTCGATGCCCGCATTATCGAGATGCCGGTATACGGCGACGCCCGGGACTCGACGCGGGCGGCCAGAATCATGGCCGAGGCCGGGGTGGCCTGCATCGTCACCGTCGGCGGGGACGGCACCAACCGGGCGGCGGCCCGGGGCGCCGGGGATGTCCCCCTCATCCCCGTCTCGACGGGCACCAATAACGTCTTCCCGGTCATGGTGGAGGGGACGGTGGCCGGGCTGGCTGCCGGGGTCATCGCCGCGGGCCTTGTCCCGGCGGACGCCGTCACGTACCGGACCAAGCGACTTGAACTTTACGTCGACGGGGAGCTCATCGATGTGGCCCTGGTCGACATTGCGACGAGCCGGGACCTCTTTGTCGGCAGCCGGGCCCTGTGGGACCCGGGCCGGCTCCGGGAGGCGGTCCTGGCCCAGGCCCGGCCGGGGACCGTCGGCCTGGCGGCCGTCGGGGGCTGTCTGACAACTTTGAGCCCCCGAAACACCCACGGCCTTTACCTGCGGCTGGGGGCTGGCGGGCGCCAGGTGCTCGCCCCCATCGCCCCCGGCCTGGTCGTCCCGGTCGGGATCCTGGAACACCGGCTGCTGGAGGCCGGGGAGGAGGTCCACCTTGACCCCGGCAACTGTACCGTTGCCCTTGACGGCGAGCGAGAGGTCGAGGTCGGCCTGCAGCAGACGGTGGCCGTTCGGCTCACGACGGCCGGTCCCCGGGTGGTGGATATCGAGGCGGCCCTGGCCGAGGCAACCCGGCGGGGGGCCTTCGACCTGGCTTGGGAAGCACCCGACGGTCCTTCAGGAGGTTGCTGATGGCAGTGCAGGTCGTCATGCCGAAACTCGGGATGGCCATGACCGAAGGAGAGGTCGTCAGGTGGCTCAGGGAGGATGGGGCCCGGGTAGCCCGGGATGAGCCGATTGTTCAGGTGATGAGTAAAAAGATCACCTACGAGGTCAAGGCACCCCAGGAAGGCATCCTTCGCCACGCCGCCCCACCGAAGGCGAAGCTGGCCGTCGGGGCGGTCATCGGCTACATCCTCGCCCCCGGCGAGGAGCTGCCTGTCATCCCCGCCGCCCCGGCGGCCGCGCCGGGACCGGCACCCGCCGAACGGCCCCCGACCCCGGCCGGTGAGGTGCTGGCCACCCCGATGGCCAAGCGCCTGGCCCGGGAGCACGGTATCGACCTGGGGGAGGTCCGGGGGACGGGTCCGGGCGGGCGGGTCCAGGAGTCGGACGTGCTGGCCTACCTGGAACAGCGCCGGATGGCCCCGGCCGCCCCGGAGGCCCCGCCGGCCGCCCGGACGGTCCCCTTTGCCGGCATGCGGCGGGCGATCGCCGAGCGAATGACCGAGAGCCTGCAGGCGATGGCCCAGGTCACCATCACCACCGAAGCCGACGTCACAGGCCTGGTCGAGTTCGTCGACCGGCTGAAGGCGCAAGTGGACATAAGTTACACAGCGGTACTTGTGAAGGCGGTGGCGGCCGCCCTCAGGCGGCACCCGGTCTTAAACGCGACCCTGGTCGGGGACGAAATCCGGCTTTTGGACGAGATAAACATCGGGGTTGGGGTCGCCCTGGAGGACGGGCTGATCGTCCCGGTCATCCGTAATGCCGACCGGCTCACGCTGGGTGAGATTGACCGGGAGCTCAGGCGGCTTGCGGCCGCGGCCCGGGCCGGGACGCTCACGGTTGACGAGGTCACCGGCAGTACGTTTACCATCAGCAACCTCGGGATGTACGGAATCGACGCCTTCACCCCGATTATCAACCCGCCCGAGGCGGCAATTTTGGGCGTCGGCCGGATTATCGAAAAGCCCGCCGTTTATCGGGGCCAGCTCGCCGTTCGAAGTCTAATGACCCTGAGCCTCACGTTCGACCACCGCATCGTCGACGGCGCTCCGGCGGCCGCCTTTTTGCAGACCCTGGCCGGCATGCTGGCCCAGCCGGCCCTGATTTTTGGGGAGGTCTGACCGATGGCCGACGCCGATATCCTCGTGGTCGGGGGCGGCCCGGCCGGGGTTGCCGCAGCCCTCCGGGCCCGGGAGCTCGGGGCCCGGGTCGTTCTATTCGAGCAGGAGCGCCTCGGGGGCGCGTGCCTGCACCGGGGCTGCGTGCCAACCGTCGCCGGCCTGGAGGTGGCAAACCGCTGGCGGGCCGCCGCCGAAGGTCCCGGCTGGGGCCCGGCCGCTACCGGTACCCCTGACCTCTCCCTGGCCCGCCGCCGGCTCGATGAGGTCATCGACCGGGTTCATTCGGGAACCGCCTTTTACCTGAACCAGCTCGGGGTCCACCTGGTAAAAGGGCAGGCCCGGCCCCTGCCCGGCTGCGCCGTGGAGGTTGTCGCCGGCGGGGCCCGGCCGGAGCGGTTCACCGGACGGGGGGTCATCCTGGCGACCGGGGCCGCCTTTATCTTGCCGGAAGTTCCCGGCATCGACCTGCCGGGCGTCTGGACGACCGACCACTGCCTGGCCCTTTCCGAAGTGCCCCGCCAGCTGGCGGTTTACGGCGGGGGGTTCATCGGGGTCGAATGGGCCCAGTTTTATCAGGCCTTCGGCAGTCGGGTGACAATTCTTGAGCCGGGAGCGCAACTCCTGCCGGCGGAGGACCCGGAAGTCGCCGAGGCCCTCCAGTTCGTGCTGACCGAGACCGGTATCGAGGTCCGGACCGGCTGGAAGCTGGTCCGGCTGGAGGCGGCCGATAACGGGCTCGCGGCCGTCGGCCGGGACGGGACCGTTCTTGCCGACCGGTTTCTGGTCTCGGACTGCCGCCGGCCCCGGACCGGCGAAGTTGTCGGGCCGGGCCTTGACCCGGAAAATGGGGCGGTCCTGACCGACCGCCGGCAGGCCACGACCCTGCCCGGGGTCTTCGCCGCCGGGGATGTAACGGGCGGCCGGATGCTCTCGAATTTTGCAAGGGCCCAGGCAACGGTCGCCGCCGAAAATGCCCTGGGGTTCGACCGCGAGTTTGACCCCAGACCGGTTTCCCGAAACTACCACACCCGGCCCGAAGTCGGGGCAGTCGGTCTCACGGAGCCGGAGGCCCGGGCGGCCGGGCGGGCCGACCTGGGGTTCAATGCCCGGGCACTAACCCTAGGCCAGAGCCTCGGCTTTGCGAAGGTCGTTGCCTCCAGGCCCCACGGCCGGCTCCTGGGCGTCCATCTGGTCGGCCCCCTGGCAACGGAGGTGATTTCGACGGCGGCGGTGGCCCTCAAACTCGAGGCCCTGGTCGAGGACCTGGCCAACCTCGACCCTGGCCACCCGACGGTGGCCGAGGCGCTGGTGGAGGCCGCCCGGGATGCCCTTGGACAGCTCCGATGATTACGGTTCTGAGACTCGGGCGGCTTGCTTACCGGTGGGCACACCTTTTTCAGAGGCGGCTCGTTGCGGCCCGCCAGGTAGACCGGGTCGGAGATATCCTGCTGGTTGTTGAGCACCCGCCGGTCATAACCCTGGGCCGGGGTGGCGGGATGGAAGACCTGCGGGTCAGCCGGGGGCGGCTGGCCGCCCTTGGGGTCGGCCTCGAATTTACGGAGCGGGGTGGCCGGGCCACCTACCACGGTCCGGGCCAGCTCCTTTTCTACCCGATTTTCAGGCTCCGCCCCGGCCGGCTTTACGACCTCCTGTGGGCCCTGGAGGAAGCGGCCATCCGGACCCTGGCCCGCTACGGGATTGCCGCCCACCGGGACCCGGAGCATCCCGGCGTGTGGGTCGGCCGGGAAAAGATTGCGGCCGTTGGTCTTGCGGTGAGCCGGGAGGTGACCTTCCACGGCCTTGCCCTCAACGTGGACCCGAACCTCGACCATTTCGGCCTCATCGTCCCCTGCGGCTTGGCCGACCGGGGGGTGACATCCATGGCCCGGATTCTCGGCCGGGCCCCCGGCCTGCTGGGGGTCGAGCGGGCCTTCTGCCAGGAGCTGGCCGGGGTTCTCGGGCTGAACTGGCAGGTCGGCTTTCAGGAGGCCCCCTGGCTGGTGGCTCCTGCCCCGACCGGCGAGAGAGTCGCCTGGCTTGAAAGCCTTTTCCGGAAGGAGCGTCTCCACACCGTCTGTGAGGAGGCCCTCTGCCCGAACATCGGCGAGTGCTGGGGCGGCGGCACGGCGACCTTCATGCTCCTCGGGGAGACCTGCACCCGCCACTGCCGGTTCTGCGCCGTTGCCAGCGGCCGGCCGGGGGCCCCGGACCCCCTGGAGCCGTACCGCGTCGCCCGGGCCGCGGCCCGTCTCGGCCTGCGCCACGTCGTCGTGACGTCGGTGGCCCGGGACGACCTTCCCGACGGCGGGGCCGGCCAGTTTGCGGCCACTATCCGGGCGCTCCGTCAGCGCCTGCCCGACGCGACCGTCGAGGTGCTTATCCCCGACTTTGGGGGTTCTACCAGGGCCCTTGACGTGGTCCTTGCGGCCCGGCCGGACGTACTTAACCACAACGTCGAGACCGTTCCCCGGCTTTATCCGGTCATCCAGCCCCGGAAAGACTACCGGCGGGCCCTGGGGGTACTGGCTTATGCCCGGCGGGCCGGCCTCAAAACCAAGTCGGGCATCATTCTGGGCATGGGGGAGACCCGGGGGGAGGTCGTCGGGGTGCTGGAGGACCTGCGCCGGGCCGGGTGCGACATTGTGACCCTGGGCCAGTACCTCCAGCCCACCGACCATCATCTCGAGGTTGCCGAATTTATTCACCCGGTCGAGTTCGAATGGTATCGGGAAGTTGCCCGGGCCCTGGGCTTTGAAGAGGCGGCGGCCGGCCCGCTTGTACGGAGCTCCTACCGGGCCGGTGAGCTGCTCAGGACCGGAACAGGGAGGTGAAAGTGATGGCCCTTTCAGATGAGCTGGCGTATATGGGCGCGGTTGAGCTGGCCTACCGGATTCGCCGGCGGGAGCTTTCGCCGGTGGAGGTGGTAGATGCCTTCATCGAACGGATTGAACGACGCAACCGCAGCATTAACGCCTTCGTTTTCTCCGGTTTTGACGAGGCCAGGGCGCGCGCCCGGGAGGCCGAGCGGGCGCTGATGGCCGGCGAGACCCTCGGGCCCCTGCACGGAGTCCCGACGGCTATCAAGGACCTGTTCGACTTCAAGCCGGGCTGGCCGAGCACGTTCGGGGGCATCCGGGCCCTCAGAAACTTCATGGTCGACGCCTACTGCGCCTTCGCCGAGCGGGTGGAAAAGGCCGGCGCCATCATTCTGGGTAAGACCAACAGTCCGACAATGGGCTTCCGGGGCACGTGTGATAACTACCTGTTCGGGCCATCCCGGAATCCGTTCAATCCGGCCAAAAATACCGGCGGCTCCTCGGGCGGGAGCGCGGCGGCCGTGGCCGACGGCCTGGTACCCTTTGCCGAAGGCACGGACGGGGGCGGCTCCATTCGCATCCCGGCGTCGTGGTGTGGCGTTTACGGCTACAAGCCGTCATTTGGGCGAGTGCCGTTTGTTTCCCGGCCCAACGGGTTTGCGGGTGACACCCCATTCCTCTTCGAAGGGCCGATTACCCGGACCGTCGAGGACGGCGCCCTGGTTGTCACCGCTGTCGCCGGCTACGACCCGCGCGACCCGTTCAGCCTCGACGAGCAGCCGGACCTGCTGGCTGCGACCCGCCGGTCGATTCGGGGCTGGCGCATCGCTTACAGCCCGAATTTTGACGTCTTCCCGGTGGAGAAGGAGGTCGCCGACGTGGTGGGCCGGGCGGTGCGGGCCTTCGAGGAGGCCGGCGCCCGGGTGGAGGAGGTGCGGCTGGGAATCAAGCGGCACCAGCGGGAGCTCAGCGACCTCTGGTGCCGGCTCATCATGCCGGTGAACATCCTGACCCTGGAAAACTTCAAGCGCCAGGGCATGGACCTGCTGCGAGACCACCGGGATGACTTTCCGCCCCAGTACCTGGAGTGGGTCGAGCGGGGGTACAGGCTCACAGCCCTTGACTTTTACAACGACCAGGCCGTCAGAACCGAAATCTACGATGCCATCCAGAAGGTCTTTGAAACCCACGACCTGCTCGTAACCCCAACCCTGGCCTGTTTGCCCGTCGATAATGCCGGCGACGGCAATACTGTGGGGCCGAGCCGGATAAATGGGGAGGAGGTGGACCCGCTCATCGGGTGGTGCCTGACCTACTTTGTCAATTTC
>JAUQQI010000143.1 GCA_030549955.1 Chloroflexota bacterium | reverse complement strand
CAGGAAGTGGCCGGTCGTCTTGTTTCACCCTGCAGGGTGAAATAAACGACTATGAGTCACGGAACGGCGGAAGCGGGCCGACGCGTTTGCCACCGTCAAGAAAACCCTGAGCTTACCCCGGCTCGAACCCCACGTCTATTCTCGGACGGAGGCCAGACGGCTGGCCCCGATTATTGGCCGGATGACCGAGGGGGGGTGGTTTTGTGGTCCCCAGAGACCGGTTAGGCCTTACGGGGCGTTCTCGGGGCCCCGCATCCGGTAGGCTTCGATAAACCGGACGATCCGGGCCTCGTCAAAATCCTCCAGGGTGTCGATCCGGGTCCAGGCGGTCAGGGCGATCCGGTAAGGCATGTTCGGGTATGGGGCCAGGATCACGTGGGAGGGGTAGCGTTTGACAATGGCAGCAAGCTTCTCGACCAGGTCCGGGCAGTCGCAGTTGTACTGGATGAGAACGCCCCCGTGCTCGAGATTGTGGACCTGGAGCTCGTCGGGGATCGGCTCAGTGTGGATGCCCCAGGGGGCGGTGCTTGGGTAGTGCCAGCCGGAAGTCGGGGGCGTCGTGTTATACGGCGGGTGAGGCTGACCAGGCAGGACGTGGTCCCGTCCCTGGTCAGGAACCGCCCGGCCTGGCAGGGTGCTGCTCGGGCCCGAAGTCTGCCCGGCCCCAGTGCTGGCCGGAAGAACACCCGTGTAAGGCAGAACCGGCACGGCGATGGCCAGGATGCCGATAACGGCAATAACCGCCAGCAGCCGCCGGTCTGTACCCTGCCGCTGACGCTTGCGCTTCACCATAGCCCCTAAAGTTTACACGATCGCGCCCTGGGTCGACTCGTGCGCCGGGTATAAAAGGCTTACCGGGGCAGGCCGTCGGTCTTGACGCTCGTGCCGGGGCGCGGTATAATCGGGCAAACTCAGACCGCTGCGTGGGAGGAGGGCTTCTGGTGATGATCCGCACCGGTGGTGACCAGTCTGGTCTGTTGGGGCGCCGGCTTTCACGGCGGATGTTTCTTAAGGCGGGGGCTATTTCCGGGCTGGGCCTGAGCCTCTGGGGTTGCGCTCCCCAGGCGGCCCCTTCACCACCGCAAGCTCAACAGCCGGAGGGGCCGAAACGGGGTGGGACGCTGCGGCTCAACTTGATGACCGAAAACCCGCCAACCTTAGACCCGTATCTTAACGTCTCCTACCGAACGAAGATCTTCGCCGGCTTCGTCTACAGCCGGTTATTAAAGTTCAAGTACGGCCCGGAGGTGGGCGCGAACGCCTTCATCCCGGGCGAACCCGACCTCGCCGAGCGCTATGAAATCTCTCAGGATGGCACCACCTGGACCTTCCATCTTCGAAAGAATGCCCGCTGGCATAACAAGCCGCCGCTGAACGGCCGACCAGTAACCGCCCAAGATGTTGTCTGGGCCTTTAACCGCTTTATGAAAGAATCCCCTGAACGCAACGTATTTGCTCAGGTGACCGATGTCAAACCGGTCGACGATTATACCGTCCAGTTCAAGCTCAGCCGGCCGTGGGCCCCGTTCTTGACCAACATCTCGTCTTATTTCTTCTGGGTTGTGCCCCGGGAAGTCGTTGAACAGTACGGGGATGCGACCAAAGTAGTGGTCGGCAGTGGGCCCTTTATGCTCGAAAACTTCGAATCCGGGGTAGCCTTCACCTTTGCCCGGAATCCGGACTACTACGAAGAAGGCCGCCCTTATGTCGATAAGGTCGTCGGCCTCATAATCCCGGACACCGCGACCGCGATGGCCGCCCTGCGGGCCCGGGAGGTCGATATGGCGGGCGTTAACCCCCAGGACCTGGAGAACTTCAAGCAGACGGTTCCCGACGCCAAAATCTACCAGTGGGAATACCTGCTGATCCCCTTCATGTACTGGCGGGCCGATAAGCCGCCGTTCAATGACCCGAGGGTGCGGCAGGCGGTCTCGATGGCCATCGACCGGGACGAAATTCTTAAGGTGGTTTATAACGGGGAGGGCGGCTGGAACAACTTCATCCCCTGGGCGCTCCAGTCCTGGTGGCTGGACCCGAAGAGCCCGGAGATGGGCCCGGCGGGCAAGTACTTTAAGTACGACCCCCGGGCGGCCCGGGAGCTTCTGGCGGCAGCCGGCTACCCGAACGGCCTTAAAACCGTGCTCATCAGCACGCCGGGGTACGGGACCGTCTGGGTCCAGTACGTGGAGCTGATCCACGCTCAGCTTAAGCGGGCCGGGTTTGACGTCGAGCTCAGAATGCAGGAGTACTCGGCCTATATCTCGACCACGTTCCAGGGTAAATTCGAAGAGGGGATGGTCTGGGGCCTTCAGACCCAGTTCCAGGAGCCCCACGACTACCTCTTCGGCATGTTCCATTCGAAGGGCAACCGGAACCACGCCCACCTCAGCGACCCGACCCTTGACCAGATGATTGAGAAGCAGGCCGAGACCCTGAATATGGACGAGCGGCGGAAGCTAATTTTTGAAATCCAGAGGTACATCGCCGACAAGATGTACTACGTGCCGGGCTCTGTCCCGTATGTCTACTGGGCGGTCCATCCCTACGTCGGAGGCTATTACCCCTATTCGACCACCGAATACGGCTACGGCGGGGTTCTGGCTTCAAGGGTCTGGCTTAACAAGTAGCCTGGTATGTCGCGCTACATCATCCGGCGGCTTCTCCTGATGGTTGTGACCCTTCTCGGGGTCTCGGTTTTCGTTTTCGGGCTTATCCGGATCCTTCCCGGGGATGCGGTAACGATGCTTCTGCAGGACTACGCCTATGCCGAGAACCTGGATGCCCTCCGGGCGAAACTTGGCCTGGATAAGCCCGTCTACGTCCAGTACTGGGAATGGCTCGGGCGGGTCCTGCGAGGCGACCTGGGCGCTTCTTTGCGGAGCCGTCAGCCCATCATCGACGAGCTGGCCCGCCGCCTGCCAATAACCGCCGAGCTGGGCCTGCTGGCGATGCTTATCGGCCTTTTGATTTCTATTCCGGTTGGGGTCCTTTCGGCCGTAAAGCAGGATACGATTACCGACTACCTGGCCCGTGGGCTGGCGGTGGCGGCCCTGGCCATCCCCGGCTTCTGGCTCGGCACCCTGGTCATTACCTTCCCGTCCATCTGGTTCCGCTGGACGCCTCCCCTCCAGTACACCCCGATTCACGTTGATCCCATCAAGAACCTGAGTCACGTCATCATCCCGGCCACAATCCTTGGCATTGGCCTTTCAGGAACCCTGATGCGTCTGACCCGGGCAACCATGCTCGAAGTGCTGCGTCAGGACTACGTGCGGACAGCCTGGGCGAAGGGGCTTGCCGACCGGGTCATTATCTTCCGGCATGCCCTGAAAAATGCCCTTATTCCGGTCGTAACGGTCCTGGGCCTTCAGGTCTCGGTTCTGGTCGGCGGGTCGGTCGTAATGGAGCAGATCTTTGTCATCCCGGGGATGGGCCGCTACCTGCTCGAGGCCATCCAGTACCGGGATTACCCGGTAGTCCAGGCCCTTAACCTGGTTTTTGCGCTGGTAATCCTTACCAGTAACCTCGTCGTTGACATCGTCTACGCCTACCTGGACCCGAGGATTCAGTATGATTAGCGGCGCCCGAACCTACGGTGAAGTCGGCCGGCTCCCGGCAAGGCCCGGGCTCGGAAGCCGGCTCTGGTGGTTTGTTCGGCGAAAGCCCCTGGGCGCGTTCGGGGCCGCGGTCGTCGTGCTCCTCCTGGTCACGGCCGCGTTCGCGCCGGTGCTGGCCCCCTATTCTTACGAGCAGGGGGATGCAGCCCGGCGACTTAAGCCCCCGAGCCTGGAGCACCCGCTCGGAACCGACGCCAACGGCCGGGACATGCTCAGCCGGATCATCTGGGGTGCCCGGGTCTCGGTCACGGTCGGGTTCGGGTCGGTCTTCATCGCTACGGGCCTGGCTACACTGATCGGGACAGCTTCGGGTTACTTTGGGGGAAGGTTAGACACGTTTATCCAGCGGCTCGTCGACATCTGGATGGCCTTCCCGGCCATCGTGCTGTTGATAAGCCTGCTTTCGGTACTCGGTCCGGGCCTCTGGAACGTGGTCATAACCCTGGGGGTGCTCCTGGCCGCCGGGGCGTCCCGGGTCGTCCGGGGGGCCACTCTGGGCGTGCGTAACAACCTTTACGTCGAGGCGGCCCGGTGCGTTGGCTGCACCGACGGCCGAATCCTGCTCTTCTACGTTTTGCCAAATGTTTTCCCGGTTATTATCGTGCTGGCCACGGTCCAGCTCGGAGGGGCAATCCTGGCCGAGTCTACCATAAGCTTTCTCGGCTACGGGGTCCCGCCGCCGCATCCGGCGTGGGGAGCCATGCTCGGGGGCATTGGCCGGGCCTACATGCACCAGGCGCCCTGGCTCGTCCTCTGGCCGGGGCTCGCCATAAGCCTTACGGTCTTCGGGTTTAACATGCTCGGGGACGCCCTCCGGGACGTCCTCGACCCCAGACTCCGGGGCCGCTAGCCGGCCGAACTTGCCAGAATAGACGGACCGGGGTAAAATTAGGCAGCCCAAAAGACCGGGCCTGGAGAAAGGGAAAAATAACAAGGAGGGCAAGCTACTATGTCGCGGGGCTTAGAAAACGTTTCCCGACGGGAGTTCCTGGGGCTGGCCGGGACAGTTGCGGCCGGAGCAATTCTGGCGGCATGCGCGCCGGGGCCAAGTGCCCCCCAGCCGGGTGCCCAGCAGCCGACTCAGGCCACGCCGAAGATGGGCGGCGTCCTAAAGGTGGCGATTATCGGCGAGCCCCCGGCCCTTGACCCCGGGTTCACCACGGCCACCATCACCCAGAACACCATGTGGCACGTCTTCGAACCGCTCCTTACCCGGGACAGCAAATTCACACCCATCCCCCACCTGGCCGAAAAGTACGAGGTCAATTCGGACGGCACCAGGTTCACGTTCTACTTGCGCAAGGGTGTCCTTTTCCACAACGGGAAAGAATTCACCGCCGAGGATGCCGTGGCCTCCCTCAAGCGCTGGGCCCAGGTCGCCGGCCGGGGCCGGGCCATCTTTGCCCGGGTTGATACCATCCAGGAAAACGACCGCTACACGTTCACGGTCAACTTCAAGCAGCCGACGGGCCTCCTGCCGGAGTTCCTGGCCGAAGTCGAGGCCATGATGCTGCCCAAAGAGGTTGCCGAGAAGGTTGGGAAAGACCGGTTGCCCGATGAGCTTATTATCGGCACCGGGCCTTACAGGATGGTCGAGCACGTGGTCGACCGCTACATCCGGCTCCAGCGCTTCGATAAGTACGCTGCCCGGGAGGACCCGCCGAACGGCTACGGTGGCAAGCGGGTCGCCTATTTCGATGAGATCCGGTTCATCCCGGTGCCCGAGGACTCGGTCCGAGCCGACGGTGTAGGGACCGGTGAGTACCATTTTGCCGAGTCTCTGCAGCCCGACCAATACCCGAACCTCCAGGCGAATCCGAATGTGGTTCCCCTCATCGTTAAGCCCTACTACCAGTACGGGCCCCACTTTAACAAAAAGCAGGGCATGTTCACCGACCCGCGGCTTCGACGGGCGGTTTTGCTTTCGGTCGACCTGGAGCAAATCATGATAGCGGGGTTCGGCCGCAAGGAGTTCTTCCGGCTCGGGCCTGAAATCGCTGCCCCGGAGACGGCTTATTACACTGACGTCGGCAAGGAAATTTACAACAAGCCCGACCCCGAAAAGGCCAAACAGCTGATGCGGGAGGCCGGCTATTCCGGCCAGCCGATCCGCTGGCTCTCGGCAAAAGAATACTTCTACAACTCCAACAAGGACCAGCTGGAGAAGGTCGGCTTTAAAGTTGACCTGCAGGTGATGGACTGGGCCACCCTGGTTCGGCGCCGCAGTGACCCGAATGAATACGAGGTCTTCATCACCGGCCATCCCACCTATGTCCACCCGATCCGTCAGGTTTACCTGGACGGGACCTGGCCGGGCTGGTGGACGCACCCGAAGAAGGACGAGATTGTCTCGAAGATGATGGCCGAAACCGACATTGAAAAGCAGAAACAGCTCGTCCGGGAGCTCCAGCAGCTCCAGTGGGAGGATGTGCCCTGGATAAAGTGCGGCGAATCGTTCACCTTGCGGGCTATCCGGAAGGAAATCGTAAACTACCAGAACCCGACCGACTGGTTCTTCTGGAACTGCGGGTTCGGCTCCTGACAACCGGTTATCTGGGCTGTAGCCGGGGCTGAAGGCCGGTGCTGGCGTATACTATCCGGCGGCTCATTCTGACCGTGCCGGTCATGCTGGTGGTTTCCACCACCGTCTTTCTCCTGCTCTACCTGACGCCGGGCGACCCCGTCGGGGTGATCCTCGGCCCCGAGGCGACCGAACAACAGAAGGCCGAGCTCCGGGCCCGGCTGGGCCTCGACCAGCCGGCCCACGTCCAGCTGGTAAACTGGTACCTGCGTCTGCTCCGGGGCGACCTGGGCACATCCATCTTCCTGAACAAGCCGGTCGTCCAGGCCTTTCTCGAGCGGGTTGAGCCAACCCTGATGCTGACCCTCCTGGCGATGATTTTTGCGGTGGGGATCGGCCTGCCTGCTGGGATTGTGGCTGCCAAACTCCGGGGGTCCTGGTTCGACCTGGCGGCGATGCTTGTGGCCATCGCCGGGGTATCGATGCCGACCTTCTGGGTCGGCCTCAACCTGATCTTTATATTCGGGGTGACCCTCAACTGGCTGCCGGTGGCCGGCTACCAGCCCCTTTCGACCGGCCTCTGGGAAAATATCCGGTACCTGCTGATGCCGGCCTTCACCCTGGGGTTTGCCCAGTCGGCATTGCTGGCCCGGATCACCCGCTCGATGATGCTGGAGGTGCTGTCCCAGGACTATATTCGGACGGCCCGGGCCAAGGGCCTTTCCGAGGCCGTGGTCATTCTCGGGCACGCCCTCCGCAATGCCATGATCCCGGTCATTACGGTCATCGGCCTGAGCTTTGCGATCCTGCTGGGGGGCGCCGTTATCACCGAGCAGGTGTTTAATATCCCTGGCGTTGGCCGGCTCCTGGTTCAGGCCGTCGCCCGCCGGGATTATCCGCTCGTTCAGGGCATCGTCCTCATCATCGCCGCCGTGTATGTTATCGTGAACCTCGTCGTCGACCTGGTCTACGCTTATCTTGACCCGAGGATCCGGCACCGTGACTAGCCCGTCGCCTGTCGTTGCCGCTCCCGCCGAAGTCATCCGCCCCCGGCCGTCGGTCCTTAACCGGCTTAAGCGGACTGCGTCCCGCTACAAGGGGGTGCCCATCGGTGGGACCCTACTGCTGTTCCTTGTGATTGTCGCCCTGGCGGCGCCGGTCATTGCAACCCATGACCCCCAGGCCCTCAATCCCTCCGGCCGCCTTCAGCCCCCTGGCGGGGCCTACGTTTTCGGCACCGACAACTTCGGCCGGGATGTTTTCAGCCGGGTCGTTTGGGGCGCCCGCCTCTCCCTGGAAATCGGCTTCCTGGTAGCCGTCTGCACCGTTATTGCCGGAACGGTCATCGGCCTCGCGGCCGGCTACTTCCGGCGACTGGATACGGTGCTGATGCGCATCATGGACAGCATGATGGCCTTCCCGGGCATCGTCCTGGCCATTGGGCTGATGGCCGCCCTCGGCCCGAGCAAGTACAACGTTGTCCTGGCCCTGACGGTAGTCGATACCCCCAGGCTCGCCCGGCTGGTCCGTAGCGTGGTGCTTACCCTGCGGGAGATGCAGTTCGTCGAGGCGGCTGTGGCCCTGGGGGTCTCGAACCTGCGGATTGTCGGTGTCCACATCTTGCCGAACTGCCTTTCACCCATCATCGTCCAGGGGACGTTTGTATTCGCCTCGGCGGTGCTGGGTGAGGCTTCCCTGTCATTCCTGGGAGCCGGAACACCGCCCTACATCCCGAGCTGGGGTAACATGCTGGCCGAGGCCCGGGGCTACCTGCGGGAAGCCCCCTGGATGATGCTCTTCCCGGGCCTGGCCTTGACCCTGGCGGTGCTGGCCCTGAACCTGCTCGGGGACGGAATCCGGGACCTGCTCGACCCCAGGCTGCGTAACCTCTAAGCCGCCCTAACCAGGCCGATCGGCTGTTGGAGACGGGGCGGAGCGTCGATATAATAAAAGGCGGCCGTGGAGTGCCCGTTTTGTCTCAGCCCGCTGCCCGAAGGGGGTCGGGTCTGCCCCGCCTGCGGAACATACGTCGGCGCTGGTTTTCAGGCCCTTCCCGCCGGCCGAACCCTTTACGACGGCCGTTACACCCTTGAGCGGGTCCTTGGCCGGGGCGGCTTCGGGATAACCTACCGGGCCGTCCACAACCGGCTCCTGATGCGGGTCGCCATCAAAGAACTTTTCCCCGAGGGGTCGACCCGGCTCGAGGACGGCTTCGTTGTGCCGCCGGGCGGCCTCGGCCAGAATGGCATGGAAGAGGCCCGGCAGAAATTTCTGGAGGAAGCTCGGACCCTCGCCCAGTTCAGCCACCCCGGCATCGTGCGGGTCATCGACGTCTTCGAAGAGAACGGCACGGCCTACCTGGCCATGGAGTACCTGGAAGGCGAAACCCTGGCCCGGCGCATTCTCCGCCAGGGCCGGTTGCCCGTCGACGAGGTTGAAGACGTGGCCCGGAAAGTCGCGGCGGCTCTGGCGGTCATCCACGCGGCCGGCCTCCTCCACCGGGACGTGAAGCCTGAAAACGTATTTCTTACGAACGACAGCCGGGTTGTTTTGATCGACTTCGGGTCGGCCCGGGCCTTCGTTCAGGGGGCCACAACCAGGCACACCCGGGTGGTCACGCCCGGTTACGCCGCCCCGGAGCAGTATGCCTCTCAGGCCCGGGTTGGGCCGCCGACAGATATTTACGGCCTTGGGGCGACCCTCTACCATGCCCTCACCGGAAGCCCCCCTCCGCCGGCCCCCGACCGGCTCCTGGGTGACCAGCTGAGCCCACTGCCAGGCTGGGTTTCCCCGAACCTCCGGCTCGCCGTCGAGCGGGCCCTCGCCCTCAATGCCGACGAGCGCCCCCAGACCACGGCCGACTTCCTCGCGATACTGGAGGCCCGCTCCGGCCCGGAGGTCGTGCGGGTGGCCCACGCACCGGCTGAGCGGCCGCCGGTCCGGGCGGCATCGGGCGTGCTAAACCTCACGCCAGGGGAAGTGCTTGCGCCCCATATCGGGGCGGTCGCCGACCTGGCATTCAGTCCAGACGGCACCCTGCTGGCCTCAGCCTCGGCTGATAAGACCGTGGCCATTTTTGACCGTCTGGCCGGGACGGTCCGGCTCCTGCTCCAGGGTCATGGTGCTGGGGTCAACGCGGTCGCCTTCGCCCCGGACGGCGAGCTCATTGCGTCCGGTTCCTGGGACCGGACCGTCCGGCTCTGGTCCCCCGCCAGCGGCAAGCGGGTCGGTCAGCTTATCGGCCACGAGGAAGGGGTCTACAGCCTGGCTTTCTCCCCCGACGGGCACCTGCTGGCATCGGCCGGGTTCGACAAGGTCGTCCGAATCTGGGCCGTCCAAGAGCGAAACCTGCTCCGGCGCCTGCGGGGCCACGCCGACGCCGTCCTTACGGTGGCGTTCTCCCCCGACGGAAGCCTGCTCGCGACGGGCAGTATGGACGGGACAGTCCGGCTCTGGCGGCTGGCCGACGGTGAGACCGTCGGAACCGTCAGGGCCCACCAGTGGGTCATGTCAGTCCGGTTCTCGCGCTGGGCCGACCTGCTTGCGAGCGCCGGCGCCGACGGGCTTATCAAACTCTGGCGGCTCCCCGACCTGGCTCTCCTGGGCGTCCTGAAAGGTCACCGGGAAAGCGTCCAGGCTATCGCGGTTTCGCCCGACGGGACCCTCCTGGTTTCAGCTTCCAAAGACCGGACGGTCCGGCTCTGGCGGCTGGCTGACCAGACCCTGGCCCACGTCGTGGAGAACCACCCTGAGCGGGTCCAGGCCGTTGCGTTCGCCCCGGACGGGCGGCTCCTCGCCTGCGGCCTTGCGGACGGGTCGGTCTGGTTCTGGAACCTCACTTAGAGCAGGCCGAACTCCCGCAGGACCTCCTGGCTGTAAGTTATCCGCCCGGTCATCGTCTGGGCGGTCTGGGTTGCCAGGACCAGGGCCGCCCGAGCCATGTATTCGACCGGTTCAGCCCGGGGGTCGTCGGGCGACTCGATAAGCCGGTGAAAGAGAACGCCGGGCGTGGGTACAACCTGGGACGGGGCGAGGGCGTTCACAGCGATGTTGTACTCGAAGAGCTCCTGAGCCAGGCCCTGGGTAAGCCGCTCGAGGGCGGCCTTGCTTACGCCGTAAGGGGTGCCGCCCCGGCCGGGACTCGTGTAGGGGCCGGGTCCCGGGCCGATGGCGGCCCGGGAACTGATGTTAATAATGTTTCCGCTCCGCCGCTCGAGCATGTCCGGCAGGACGGCCTGAATCAGCATAAAGGGGCCGGTCAGGTTGACATTAAGCAGCGTCTGCCAGCGGTGGAGGGGGTAGTCCTTGACGGGAATATACCAGTTGACGGCGGCATTGTTCACCAGGATGTCGATGGGCCCGAAGGCCTCCCGGGTGCGGGCGACCAGGTTGCCCACGTCTTCCTCTTTGGAGACGTCGGTCCGGACGGCAATCGCCTTACCGCCGAAAGATTCAATTTCCCGAACCACATCATAGATGGTGCCGGGGAGGCGCTCATCCCGCTCCTGCTCGGTCCGGGCGGCAACGGCAACTCGGGCGCCCTCCCGGGCGAAAAGGACCGCGATGGCCCGGCCGATGCCGCGGCTCGCCCCGGTGACGATCGCTACCTTGCCTTCGAGCTGTCCGGCCATGTTCGCACTCCTCGTTCAGCGGATTGTGGGGCAGTCACCGGATTATATCTAACCCGCCCGGCTTCAGCAAATCTTGACGAAATTTTAACCCGCCTGGCCATTGACAGCAGGACCGGCCAGACGTATACTACCAGACGGATAGTAGTTGCGGTTACAACTACTATCCGGAGGGTGGCTTGGAAGTTCCGGACCCGGTCGCCCTGCTGGGGGAGCTGGGCTTTGGCGGCTACGAGGCCAGGGCCTATATAACCCTCCTGAAGCAGGGCCCATTAACCGGTTACCAGCTTGCCAAGGTTTCGGGGATTCCCCGGGCCAATATTTACTCGGTCCTGCGCCGGCTTGAAGAGCGCGGGGCTGTGGTGGTGGTCCAGACCGAGTCCGGACGGCGGTACCGGTCGGTGGACCACCGGGAATTTCTGGCCCGGCTCGAGCGGTCCTTCGAAGTCCGGCTCGGGCAGGTGGCCCGGGCCCTGGACCGGGTGATTCGGGCCGAGTCGCCTTCGTACGTTTACAACTTCACAGGTTACGCCAGCCTTGTCGCCCAATCCGGCAGGCTCATCGAGTCGGCCCGCCGGCAGTTGCTGGTCAGCGGGTGGGAACCGGAGCTTGAGCAGTTAGGCCCGGTGCTGCGCCTCGCCCACCAGCGGGGTATTGCCGTCACGCTGGTGTGCATGTCGGGCTGTGCGGTGCCC
>JAUQQI010000026.1:3466-11517 GCA_030549955.1 Chloroflexota bacterium | reverse complement strand
GGCTGCCCATGCCTGTTCAAGGCCCCAGGATCCGAGGGCAATGAAATCTCGCATATTTTCGGCGAAAATCCGGCCAGCAACCTGCTCCGCGGCCCGCAGGTCTGTCCCCACCGCCTGGAGCCGACGGGCGTAAGCCGCGGCGAGGTCCACCACCTGCTTGCCTGAGGGGTCAAGGGCCCCAAGGCGGGGAACCGCGCCCGCAGCGGTCTGGACGAGAAATCTGAGCAGTCGCATCTATCTCTCCCTTAAAACCCCGGCGAAACTTGGCGAGGACGGCTGTCCCCGCCGACCAGATGCTACTACCGTTGCTCGACTCGACGCAAGCGGCTGTAGAGGGTTCGGGAGATTCGAAACGAAAGATTCACTTGCCGGATTGTCTGGTTTTTGGTGCCTTAGGTTTCAAGGTACTGGCTTTCCGCCCGCCACTCGACTTCAGCGCCTGTCACTTAAGCTGGCCTGTTTAGGGCTATTCGTCCGGCCTAAAACTAATGGCCGGCTGCGAAGCACTGAAAGCCCTTGAATCCGCGCTGACGCCTTCGGTCAGCTATTCTCACTGTCCTGGCCGGAAACCCTGTCCCGAGCCACCTTTCGGGCTGGAGTCCGGCCTATTGCGTCCCCCTGACCCTGCCGATAAAATCTCTGGGTATTATGCGCGTCGTCTTTATGGGGACCCCGGAATTCGCCCTGCCGACCCTTCAGGGCCTCTGGGACAACGGATATGAGATTCCGGCCGTCTTTACCCGGCCCGACAAGCCCGCCGGTCGCGGCCGAAAGCCGACTCCCTCCCCGGTAAAGCAGCTCGCCACCCGCCTGGGTATCCCGGTTTATCAGCCGGTCACCCTGCGCCGGCCGGCTGCCGCCGAACTTATCCGGAATCTCAAGCCGGACCTCATCGTCGTCGCCGCCTACGGCCTCATCCTGCCCAGGGAGGTCCTGGAAATACCCCTTCACGCCTGTCTGAACGTGCATCCTTCTCTTCTGCCCCGCTGGCGGGGGCCGTCCCCCATCGCTTTCGCCATCCTCAGTGGCGACGAGTATACCGGCGTGACGGTCATGCTAATGGACGAGGGGATGGATACCGGCCCAATCCTGGCCAGGTCCGAGCCTGTCCCCATCGGACCGGATGACACCACCGCAACACTAACCCCGAAACTTGCCCGGATTGGGGCGGCGCTGCTCCTCGAGACCCTTCCCAGATGGGTTGCTGGGGAAGTCCGTCCGGAGCCTCAGGATGATTCGAAAGCAACTTACAGCCGACTCCTCACCAAGGAGGACGGAGCCATCGACTGGGCCCGTCCGGCCGAGGAAATCTGGCGGATGGTCCGGGCGTTTGACCCCTGGCCGGGGACTTTTACCCGCTGGGAGGGCAAACTTTTGAAGGTTCTCGCCGGCTGGCCTGTGCCCGGCGAGTCGGGGCTGCCCGTTGGCACGGTCGTCCCGGCCGATTCCGGGGCGGCTGTTCAGACCGGGCGCGGCCTGCTGCAGCTGGAACGGGTCCAGCTGGAGGGTCGACGCCCGGTTGGGGTCGCCGAGTTTCTGCGGGGCTACCCCCAGTTTATCGGGAGCCGTCTGCCGGGTTGATTACTGGTCGGCGGGCCCCGTTGATGCTATCCTTTTGTGGGAGCGTAATCATTACAAACGGGGAGCGTTGCGCGATGATTGAGCAAACGGTTCTCAGCAGGGAACTCCTCCTCGGTTTCTACCGTCAGATGGTGCTCATCCGTCGGTTCGAGGATAAGGCGGCGGAGATGTACACCCTCGGGAAAATCGGCGGGTTTCTGCACCTTTACAACGGCGAGGAGGCGGTGGCGGTGGGGGCAATCTCGGTGCTCCGGCCGGAAGACCATATCTTCACCCATTACCGCGACCACGGCCATGCCCTCGCCCGGGGGATGGATCCCCGGCGGGTGATGGCCGAGCTCTTCGGCAAGACGACCGGCGTCAGCCGGGGCCGGGGCGGGTCGATGCATATGGCTGACCCGGCGCTGCGGTTCTGGGGCGGGTACGCCATCGTTGGCGGCCATATCCCGCTGGCGTGCGGGATGGCCCTCGCGATCCAGTACCGGGGTGCGGACGAGGTCGTCCTGTGTATCTTCGGGGACGGGGCGACCAATATTGGGGAATTCCACGAGGGCCTTAATCTGGCGGCCCTCTGGAAGCTGCCTGTAATCTTCCTGTGCGAGAATAATTTCTACGGGATGGGCACCCACGTCCGGCGAGCCGCCTCCACGCCGGAAATCTACCGGCGGGCCGAAGTTTACGGCATCCGGTCCGAGCAGGTGGATGGGATGGACCTACTGGCGGTCCGGGAAGTCATGAGCCGGGCGATGGATTACGTCCGGGCCGGGCACGGGCCGTACTTCATCGAGGCCCTGACCTACCGGTTCCGGGGCCATTCGATGGCGGACCCTGAGCTTTACCGGAGCCGGGAAGAGGTAGAGGAGTGGCGCCGCCAGCGCGACCCGATTACCCGGTTCAGCGGGTACATTATTCAGAACGGGTATGCGACCGCCGAAGAGCTGGCGGCCATCGAGCAGGAGGTTGAAGCCGAGGTTGAGGAGGCGGTCCGATTTGCGGACGAGAGCCCCGAGCCGCCCCTTGAAAGCGTCACCGAGTACGTCTACGTGAACCCAGGTCCGGCCCGGAGGGTTGCCCATGCCTGAGCTGACATTCCGTGAAGCTTTACGTCAGGCTCTCCGTGAGGAGATGCTGCGGGATGAGCGCGTCTTTCTTATGGGGGAGGATATCGGGGCCTACGGCGGGTCGTACGCGGTGACCCGGGGGCTCCTTGAAGAGTTCGGGGAGAAGCGGGTCAAAGATACGCCCATCGCCGAGGCGGCGATTGTCGGGCTGGCAACGGGGGCCGCGATGGGCGGATTAAAGCCGGTGGCCGAACTGATGACGATAAACTTTAGCCTCCTGGCCGCCGACCAGATCATTAACCACCTGGCCAAAATCTATTACATGTTCGGGGGCCAGTTTACTGCCCCGGCGGTGATTCGGACGGCCGCCGGCTGGGGTCAGCTTGGGGCGACCCACTCCCAGTTCCTGGAAGTGATCTACAGCCACGTGCCGGGCCTCAAGGTCGTGATGCCGTCGACCCCGTACGACGCCAAGGGCCTGCTAAAGGCCGCAATCCGCGACCCCGACCCGGTGCTGTTTATCGAGCACACGTTGCTTTACGGGATCCGGGGCGAGGTTCCGGACGAAGAATACCTGGTGCCCATCGGCCTGGCCGACGTCAAGCGGCCCGGTCGGGACGTCACCATTGTCGCCTACGCCCGGATGGTCCATGTTGCGATGAATGCGGCCCGGGAGCTTGAAGCTGAAGGGGTTGACTGCGAAATCGTTGACCTGCGCACCCTCCGGCCCCTGGATATTGAGACGGTGGTCGAGTCCGTCAAGAAGACGAACCACGTCGTCATCGTCGAAGAGGACTGGAAGTCGTTTGGGGTCGGTGCCGAGGTTGCGGCCCGGATCGCCGAGCAGGCCTTCGACTACCTGGACGCACCGGTGGTGCGAGTCGGGATGCTCGAGGTGCCGATGCCCTACAACCGCAACCTTGAACGCCACGTCGTCCCCGACGAGGCCGACGTGCTGGCGGCGGTGCGGTCGGTGGTTGGCAGCCGCGTCTGAGCAGAAATCCTAGCTGCCGCAAAAGGGGGACTCAAATGGCCTACCGAGTCACCATGCCTCAGCTTGGCTATGACATGACCGAGGGAGCGGTCGCCCGCTGGCGAAAACGGGAAGGCGAGCAGGTCCAGCGGGGGGAGGTGATTGCCGAGATCGAGACGGATAAGGCCACTGTCGAGCTGGAGGCGTTCTCCTCCGGCATCCTGCGCAAAATCGTCCTCCCGGAAGGACAGCGGGTTCCGGTCGGCACCCTCATCGCGGTCATCGGCGAGCCGGGCGAGCCGATCGATGACATCCTGAAGGAGGCCGGCATTCAGCCGGCGGTAGCTGCACCGACCAGCCCGGCAGCCCCCTCCCAGGCCCCCGCCGAAGAGGTCCGGGTCCGGGCCACGCCGGTGGCCCGGCGCCTGGCTGAAGAGCTCGGTATCGACCTCCGACAGGTCCAGGGGACCGGGCCGGAGGGCCGGATCACCCGTGAGGATGTGGAGGCCTACGCCGCCCGGCTGCGGGAGCAGGCTGCCGCGCCGGCACCGCCCCGGGTCGAGGCGCCCCCGCCGGCCGCGCCGCCTCCGGGGATGCCGGAGGCCGTCGAGGAGCCCCTCTCCCGGATGCGGCAGACTATTGCCCGGCGGATGACGGAGAGCAAGCAGCAGGCCCCCCATTTCTACGTGACGGTCGAGGTCGACATGACCGAGGCCATGCGGTTTCGGGCCCAGCTCAACGCTCAGCTCGACGAAGAGGCCCGCCTCTCGGTCAACGACCTGATTATCAAGGCCGCGGCGAAGGCCCTGACGAAGTTCCCCCGGCTCAACTCCGCCTTTAGCGGTGACCGGCTCCGGGTTTTCAAGGCCGTCAATATCGCGATGGCCGTTGCGACGCCCGAGGGCTTGCTGGCGCCGGTCGTCCACGACGCGGTTGGCAAGAGCCTGTTCGAAATCGCCCGGGAGACAAAGGAGCTGGCCCGCCGGGCCCGGGAGGGGCACCTCCGGGCCGAGGACCAGGTTGGGGGCACCTTCACAATAAGCAATCTGGGGATGTTCGACGTGGAAAGCTTCGCCGCGATTATTAATCCGCCGAACGCGGCGATTCTGGCTACGGGGTCGGTCCAGCGCCGGCCCGTCGTCCGGGGTGACCAGATTGTCGTCGCCGACATAATGAAGGCGACGATTTCGGTGGACCACCGGGTAGCCGACGGGGCCGAGGCGGCCCAGTTTCTCGGTGAGTTCAAGCGGCTCCTGGAAAATCCGGTTTCCCTCCTTATTTAGAGCTGGAGGTTTCGACCCATGTACGACGTGGTCATCATCGGGGGCGGTCCGGGCGGCTACGTGGCTGCCATCCGGGCGGCTCAGCTGGGCCTGAAGACAGCCCTGGTCGAGCGCGACCGGGTTGGGGGCGTTTGCCTGAACTGGGGCTGTATCCCGACCAAGGCCCTGATCCGGAACGCCGATATCGTCAATGCCGTCAAGCAGGGCGGCTACTGGGGCCTCAGCTTTGAGGGGGTCCGGTTCGATTACAGCCGGGCTTACGCCCGAAGCCGCGAGGTCGTGGACCGGCTCGTCAGGGGCGTCGAGTTTCTCCTTAAGCGCCACGGGGTTGAGGTCCTGTCCGGTGAGGGGTTTGTAGCCGGCCGGAACCGCGTGGCCGTCAGGCCGGGGGGCCAGGAGCTTGAAACGAAGAACATCATCGTCGCTACGGGCGGCTCGCCCCGAACCCTGCCCGGCCTGCAGCCCGATGGCCGCCGGGTCCTCACGAGCTACCACGCCCTGAACCTCCAGGAATTGCCCCGGTCCATGGTCATTGTTGGGGGTGGGGCGGTCGGGGTTGAGTTCGCGTATATATTTGCGGCCTACGGGGTCGAGGTGACCGTCCTGGAGATGTTGCCCCGACTCGTCCCGCAGGAGGATGAGGAGGTCTCGGCGGAGCTTGAGCGGGCTTTCAAGAAGCAGGGCATCAACGTTATGACCGGCACAAAAGTCGAGGCTGCGCAGGTCACTGATTCCGGCGTCACCCTCCAGCTGGGCGGACCGGGGGGCCCGGGTTCCCTAACCGCTGAACAGGTGCTTCTGGGCATCGGTATCGTTCCAAACACCCAGGGGCTTGGCCTCGAAGAGGTCGGGGTTGAGCTCGAGCGGGGGTGGGTCAAGATTGACGAACGGATGCGGACGAACGTGCCCGGGATCTGGGCCATCGGCGACGTTACCGGAAAGCTCGCCCTGGCTCATGTGGCGTCCCACCAGGGAGTCGTCGCCGTCGAAACCATCGCCGGCCTCAATCCCCCGCCGGTGAAAGACTACGCCGATATGCCCCGGTGCACCTACTGCAGTCCGCAGATTGCCAGCGTGGGGCTGACCGAGGCCCAGGCGCGGGAAGCGGGCTACCAGGTCCGGGTCGGCAAGTTCCCGTTCCGGGCCAACGGCAAGGCCCTCGGCCTCGGGGAAGCCGAAGGTTTTGTCAAGATCGTGGCTGACGCCGACTACGGGGAAATCCTCGGCATCCATATGATCGGGCCCGAGGTTACGGAACTGATCAGCGAAGGCGTAATCGGCCGCCTCCTCGAAGGCACCCCCAAGGAGTTCGGCTGGGCAGTTCACCCGCACCCGACTCTATCCGAGGCAGTCAAAGAGGCCGCCCTGGCCGTTTACGGCGAGGCGATTCACTTTTTCACCGGGACCGCAGCCGGCCGTCCGGCCCAGGGCTCAGGGGGTTAAGACCCCGGACCCCAGCGGCCCAGCTCGGCTTCGGCCGGACCGGAGTCGAGGCTCGCGACAAGACGGACTTCGTTCCCCGGGTCCGGCGGAACAGTTACCCGGATGGGCACCCGGCAATAGGACGGGTAGCATCCTTCCAGGCTAACGGTCCGAAGCACGGACCGCCGGCCGTCAACTTCGGCCCGCAGGGTCAAACTGCCCGAAAAGTCGGTGCCGGCCAGATAGACCCTAAGCTCGACGGTCTGGCCGGGCCGCAACCGGTCCGTCCCCTGAGGATTGCTGAGGTTGTATAGTTCGAGGCCGAGGATGCGGTAGGGTCCAAGTTGGGTATCGGCCGGCGGGCGGAGGCCCCGCGGAAGGAAGTCTAGCCGGGGTGAAACCTCCGGCCGGCCCAGCGTCACGGTTCCCAATAAGAGCCGCCGGTCAGGGGTTGATTGCGGGCCGGCTTCAAGCCGTTCGCCCGTATCGGCCCGGTAGAGGCCGGTCCAGACCCGATATTCTCCTGCCGGGGTCCCTGGGGGAACGGGGAGGCCGACCCGGACCTGGGTACCAGGGTATTCCTCCAGGGGAACGTCCGCCTGAGCCACGATCGCCTCGTCGGCCGTTGCCAGGTGGACGAAGGTCTTCAGTCCTGACCGGGGCATACCGCCCAGGTTCCACTCAATGCTCACCACAACCGTCCGGCCGGTGTCGACCGGCGCGGCCGGAAGCGACCAGCTTACAAGTCGCGGGGTGCGGTCCGACCTTTCAGCCCGGCCCCAGCGGGTCTGGGCCGGGCTGGGTGCAAACCGGAGCAGGCGCGTATTGCCGAACCAGCGGTTCTCGGCCATGATGAGTCGACTGCGCAAGAGTCCCTCAAGGCCGCCTGCGCCGGTGCCGCCGAGGGCCTGGTAGGCCGGGTACCAGAGTTCGGTTTTGCGCCGGAACGGGGGGTCACCGGCAAACGGGTTCGGCGGATAAAGCAGGCCGGGCCGGGGTTCTGGCAGGTAGGCGAGAAAATACCCCACCTGCCAGGGAAAGTCGCAGAGAATGAGGTCGGCTGGCCAGGCGTTCGCCGCGAGCCAGCGGGCAATGGGCCGGTAATCCTCCAGGGGCCGCAGGTTCTCCCGGTACTCGCGCATGGTGCCGGGTGTGCCCACCAGGGCGAGGCCGGCAATAAAGAGGGCCGAACCTGCGACGGCGTGGGGGCCGCGGGCCGGCAATACGCTGAAGATACCGGCGACCACCAGGCTGAGCAGGACCGGAATAGTTGCACTCTGAAGACGGACATAGCCCCCGAAGGGATACCGCAACTGCAGGGCGAACCCCATCGCCAGGGCGGCTACCAGCCCGGCCAGGAGAAGACTGACCCCAGGCCGGCGTCGGGCGGCGAGGACCGCCAGTCCGACGCCGGCGGCGAGAAGGGTGGCGCCGACACCTGCCGCCGGGCAGGCCGCCCCGCACCCATCCCCGGCCACCACCGTCTCGACATACCCGAGAAGGTAGTCGGGCACGGCCAGCGCCCGGTAAGATTCCCCCCGATTCCCCGCCCCCCGAAAGAGGTCGGGGGCGGCCCACGCCAGCCACGGCAGGTAAAGGACCCCAGGGAGGATGATGGCCGGGCGGAGGGCCGGCCGGGAGGCGAGCAGGGCCATGGCCGGTATCAGGGCAAAGAGGCCGAAGAAATAATGGGAGTAGAGGCCCAGGAGGAGGGTCCCGGCCAGAAACCAC
>JAUQQI010000026.1:0-3456 GCA_030549955.1 Chloroflexota bacterium | reverse complement strand
GGGGTCGGACCAGGCCCGGACGATGGCGAGGCTGAAGGCCAGCCCGAGGGCCGGCACCAATGAGTACATCCGGGCCTCCCGGCTGTGAGCCCACAGGAAAGGGTTCAGCCCAACGGCCAGGGCGGTCAGCAGACCGCCGGCGGACCGGCCGGTGAGCCGACGGCCCAGCTCCCAGGCCAGGGGTAACTGCAGCGTCCCGAAAAGAACCGAAAGATACCTGGCACTGAAGTCGCCGAACCCGGCTCCCAGGGTCCAGAGTTTGAACAGGAGAAAGTAGAACGGCGGGTGGGGTTCGGCCCCGCCGGCGGAGATGGACGCCCCGGGGAGGGTCGCAAAGAACAGCGTGTAGCCCTCGTCGAACCAGAGGGGCTGAAAGTCGAGCCGATAGACCCGGGCGCCGAAAGTGACAATGGCCAGGGCCAGGATGGCAATCCGGGCTGGCATCAGGTCGCCATCGGCCCCGGGCCAGCGAACCGGACCCGGGGCACCCACTCAGGCCGAAATTCGGTGATCCGGGAAGGGCCGAGTTTCACCAGGGCCTCAAGGCACCAGCGGGCCTGGCGGCGCAGGTGAGCCACGTCGACCCCCTGGCACGCTGCTGGGAGCGGCTCAAGGCGCTCAATCCCCCGTCTCAGAAGGCTCACAGCCCCGCGGTAGTTTCCCCGGCGCAGGTGGAGAAAACCGACCCCGACCTGCAGGATCCCCCGGTAGAGGTCCCGGACCGGACCCGGCTCCCGCCGCCAGATCTCCTCCAGGGTCTCGTGACACTCCCAGAACTGCCCGGCATTGAACTGCGCAAGCCCCTTTAGAAGCTCAGAGGGCGGGGGCTGGTCGCACTGGCAGGCCAGCACGTTGGTCTCGGCGCGAAACGCCGACATCAGGTCAGTGTCGGGCCGGCACCCCCGGCCGTCGGGCCAGCTCGACAACAGTCACCCCTTCTCCGCCCGCAAACTCTTCGGCTGGCCGGAACCCGGCCACCAGGGGATGCTGGCCGAGGAACTCCCGGACCACCCGTCGGAGGGTTCCGGTTCCCCGGCCATGAACCACCCGGACCGTGCTGAGGCCGGCCAGGTAGGCATCATCAAGGTAAGCCTCAAGCCGCCGAAGGGCTTCATCAGCGGTGAGGCCCCGCAACTGAACCTCGGCGGGGGGCGGGGTGCGGGGGATTGTGACAAGCTCAACCGGCGACTCCCGGCTTGCAGCCGGCTGGGCCGGGATAAGCTGAGAACGGGCAGCCTGGACCCGGAGCGGCCCGACGGCGACCAGCGCCTTGTCAGCATCAAGCTCTAGGATCCGTCCGGGTTGGAAGAAACCCGGCACCCGGACAACGTCGCCGGGCCGGAGCCGGTCTGTGGCGAGTGATTCTCCCCGGCCGACCCCCCGAACCCGATGCCGCAACGCCCAAAGACGTCTCTGCCGCTCGGCCGGGTCAACCGTCGGCGCCGCCTCAGAAAGGAGGCGGTCGATTTCGGCCTCGGCCTGCCGCCGTACCTCGGCCAGAATTTCGGTCCGGGCGGCTTCGAGGGCCCGCCGCTCGGCCTCAAGGGCCGCCTCCTGCTCCTTAAGACGCCGCAATTCACTTTCTACCTGGCCACGCAGCTCCTCGAGCCGGCCCTTTTCGGCCTGGAGGGCGCTCAGCAGGCGGTCCGTCTCGACCTCGCCTTCGGTCAGGTGTTTCCGGGCCTCGTCAAGGATCGCCGGATCCAGACCCAGCCGGTGTGCAATGGCGAAGGCGTTGCTCCGCCCGGGGATACCAATGGCCAGCCGGTACGTCGGGGCCAGCGTCTCCGGGTCAAACTCGACGCTGGCGTTTTCGACCCCGGGCGTCACCTGGGCATAGACCTTCAGGGCGTGGGCGTGGGACGTGACAATCGTGGAGACCCGCCGCCGGACCAGGTGGTCAAGAATGGCCCGGGCCAGGGCCGCTCCCTCGGTCGGGTCGGTGCCAGCTCCGAGCTCATCCAGCAGGATCAGCGACCGGTCTGTCGCCCTCCGGAGAAAGCCGATGATATTCGTCAGGTGCGAACTGAAGGTCGAAAGGGACTGCTCAATGCTCTGCTCGTCCCCGATGTCAGCGTAAATCCCGTCAAACACCGGCAGGCACGAGCCCGGCCCCACCGGAATTGCCAGACCCGCCTGGGCCATCAGGGCCAGCAGGCCGACCGTCTTGAGGGTGACCGTTTTGCCGCCCGTGTTCGGCCCGGTGATAACCAGGGCGATGAACTGGCCGCCAAGCCGGATGTCTATGGGAACAACCCGGCCGGTGAGCAGGGGATGGCGGGCGCCGACAAGCTTCAAATAGGGGTGGGGTGAGGGGAGCTCGGGGCGCGACCGGGCGTCCTCCCACCGCACCAGGGCCGGCACGGTCGCCCGGAGGGACCGGGCATACCGGGCCTTGGCCAGGGCCAGCTCGATTTCGGCCAGCCGGGCGACGTTTTCCCCGAGGGCCGTGGCCAGCCGGGCGACCCGGCCGGAGAGCCGTCGCAGGACCCGCTGGGTCTCCCGCTCTTCTTCAAGGCCGAGTTCCCGGTAAAGGTTGTTCAACTCGACAACGGCCAGTGGCTCCAGGAAGACCGTGGCGCCCCGGGCCGAAACGTCCTGGATGAGCCCCTGGATGGCTCCCCGCTGGTCGGCCCGGACCGGGATTACAAACCGGCCGTTTCGAACAGTTATGACCGGCTCCTGAACGACCTGTCGGCCCAGGGGTGATTCAATGATAGCCTGGAGGGCCCGGGTAATCTGGTCCTGAACCTCCCGGCGTTGGGCCCGCAGGCGGCTGAGAAGGGGGCTTGCGTCATCCCGGACTTCACCCTGGGGTCCGATGGCCTGTTCGATCTCCCGCTGGAGAGCTTCCAGGCGGTGGATACCGGCCGCGATGGCCCAGAGGCGCCGGAAGGCGGCCGCCCGGGATGCAAGCTCGTCCCGAATGCGCCGGCCCGCGGTCAGCGTCCGGACAACGTCCAGCAGGGCCGCCGGGTCGAGGACGCCGCCCCGGTCGGCCCGGTCGATGCTCGGCCGGATATCAACGGCGTCCCCCACGTCGAGGCCGGGCCTGATGTCGAGCAGGCGCATCGCCTCCCGGGTGACCTCAAGGGCGGCCTGCACCTGGTCAAAGTCTGCGGAGGGCATCAGGTTGAGGGCCAGCTCCCGGGCCGGAGCAAACGCAGTCTCGGCCGCGAGCTGTTCCCGGATCTTCGGGAAGTCCAGATTGGCTAACGACCGCTCATCCCACGACATATGGGGTCTGACCGAGGGGCCCGGTGTCAGGTTCTGTTACCCGCCCAACCCCAGTTTACCACAGAAGGAACGGGCCCGGCCAACCCCCCCCCTCATTCCAGGTGGACTTCGGGGGTAGCAGCGAAAGCTAGGCCGAACCGGCGAAGCGGCCGGTCCCGGTGCGGACCATCACCTGCGCCCAGGATTACGACAGGCGGACACCGAAGCCTTCGGGGCGCG
>JAUQQI010000121.1:2217-11585 GCA_030549955.1 Chloroflexota bacterium | reverse complement strand
TGGTCAGCCGGCCACCGCTTTCCATGGCCTCTGCCAACCGGGCCCTCGTCCGATCCAAGGCGGGCAGGGTGTTTTCCGGGGCCTCCCCGGAGGCCCCCCGGTGGGCGACAACGAGGGGTATTCCGAGGTCCATCCGGATTTCCCCCCGGTTACCGGGCCGGCGGAAGTCGGCCGGCCATGAACGCCTGGGCTTCGGCCAGGGTTGGCAGGGCCTCATAGTCGCCCCGGACCGAGACCATCAGGGCACCGCAGGCATTCCCCAGCCGGGCAGCTTCGGCCGGGGTCCAGCCCAGGAGCTGACCGGCCACAAACCCGGCATCGAAGGCGTCCCCAGCCCCAACCGGGTCGACAACCTCCGGGACCGGGAAGGCGGGGACCCGGTCCCGGGAGCTGGCCGTCATTACCAGGGCACCCTCGGCCCCAAGCTTGAACGCGACGACCCTGACCCCGGCGGCGAGAAGGGCCTCGGCCGCGGCTTCCGGGGCTGGCTTGTCGAGGAGAAGGCACAGCTCCTCGTGTCCGCCAAGAACCAGGTCGGCCTGCTGGAGCAACGGCACAAGGACCCGCCGGGCCGTCGCAAGAGGCCAGAGTTTTAGCCGAAGGTTTGGGTCGAATGAGACGGTCAGGCCGAAGCGGCGGGCAAGGCCCAGGGCAGCCCCAACCGCCGCCCGGCATGGCGCCGAAAGGGCCGGGGTGATCCCCGTCAGGTGAAGCCACCGGGCGCCGGCGAAGTATCCTTCATCGAGGTCGTCCGGGGAAAGACGCGAGGCGGCGGAATGACGGCGGTAATAATAGACCCGGGTTCCGCCGGGCCGACCAAGCTCCTTAAAAAAGAGGCCGGTCGGCGCATCCGGGTCAAACTTCACCTGACTCACATCGACCCCTTCGCCCCGGAGCTGGGCAAAGATATACCGCCCGAACTCGTCGTCCCCGAGCCGACTTATCCAGCCGGCGGAGAAACCGAGCCTGACAATCCCGATGGCGAAGTTGGACTCGGCCCCGCCGAACCGCATCTCAAAGCGGCGGGCATACCTGAGGGGCCCGGGCTCGAGGGGAGCGAAAAGAACCATCGTCTCGCCAAGGGTAATAACATCCGGCACGGCCGAACCAACGATAGCCCGACCCGGCCCGAACTGTCAAGGCCAGCCCCGGACCCGTGGATAACCGCCTTGTCAGAATCGCACATTTGTGCTAACATGAAGCAGACAGGTCACACCGGGAGGTTGCTGGCCATGATGGTGATGATTGCAGCACCCGTCTGCCCCCTCTGCGGGGGACCCCGGAGTTTTATCGTCGCCGAGTTCGTCGTCGCCCCGGGCCGGCTGCTCCGCCGGCGCCAGTGTGCCGCCTGCCGGCGCCAGTTCGAGGCCTGGGAGGTCATTCCGCCGGGGGCTGATGCCCTGGCGTCGTGAGAACGGTCGCGACGTCGGGTTGTCTGCCCGGGACCCGGCAACCGGGTCCGGGAGAGCTCCGGCCCGGCCGGCAGGTGCTGAACCGGTTTCCGGTCTGGAATATGGGGGGGCGATTTGACAGCCGGGGACCGGGCTGGCTAGACTGGACTGATACTGATGCTAGGCCGAATTAAGAGGGCGGTTCTGCTACCGTTCCTGGGTTTAGCTGTTGCCGGGTGCGGCACCGGGGCCCTTGAAACTTCGGGGGGGCAGTCGGAGCCCCTGACGATGGTGGTCCAGGCCACGCCCCGGCCGGAAGTCAGCCTCGCCGTTACGGCCGTTCAGCTCGAAGCCGCCCCCGTGGCCGTCCGGCCCGATGGTTCCGGGTCGAACCGGCTTGTCGTCGTCATTGACAACCGGGGGCGTCAGCGGCTCGATGTCCAGGTTCGGGTCAGGCTCACCGGAGACGACCCGTCCGACACCCTGGCCGAGCTGAGTCGGGATGCCGGGAATGTGGCCGCCGGCGAGAGCCGGGTCGTCCGGTTCGAAATCCCCGCCGAAATTCCCGGCCGACCGTGTTATACTCTTTCGGTTCAGGCACTGCCCGGTGGGGAGGTTACGGAGATGACGGGTCAGGGAGGCCGGGTCTACCGGGTATGTCCCGGCCGCTAGGCAGGCGGGGGGTCCCCCTTGAAAACGGTCCTGCGCATCTGGCTCGTCCTGGCGGTGGCGTTGTTGCCGATTTTTCTTATTACGCTACTTCAACTCCGACCAGGAGTTTCTGGACATCATGGTCCGGCGGGACAACGTCGAAGAGCCCCTCTTCACCGACCGGGAGGTCTTCCACATGCGGGACGTCAAGCAGCTCGTTATTGGCCTCGACCAGGTTCGCCTCTTTACCGGCCTGTTCCTGCTCGGGTTCGTTGTGACGAGTCTCGTTGTGGAGCGGCGAAGGGGCCTCGTCCTCGTCGGCGACTGGCTTGCATTTGGGGGGGGCCTCACGGTCGGCCTCCTGCTCTTGACCGGCTTTGCGTTGCTGGTCGGCTTCGACCAGCTCTTTCTCCTCTTTCACTTGATAAGTTTCCGCAACGACCTCTGGGTCCTCGACCCGGCCGAGCACAACCTCATCAGGCTCTTCCCGGAGCCGTTCTGGTTCTCGGCTGCCCTCCTGCTCGCCGCCTTTACGCTGGCCCAGGGGATTTTGGCCCTGTTTATCGGGCTGGCCGCGACCCGGGCCGGCCAAAATCCCCGGCAAAACGGGAATCCGTCCGCGGTCGGATGAGCCTCCGGTTCTTCAGCCGGCCGGCGGTTCTGGTTGCCCTGGTTGTCAGCGGATTTGCGCTGGCCACCGCCTACCGCCTGCCGCTTCAATCAGAGCGGCCTGACCGGGGCGCCGACGAGCTCTCCGCCCTCGTCGGCCAGCTCGATGCCGAGCACCGCCGTCTTCAGGCGCAACTGGCCGAGCTTCAGGCCGAGCGGGACCGGCTCCGGACCCAGGCCCAGGGGCCCGGGGTCGGGCTGAGCGGCCTCCTGGCCGAATTGCTCAACCAGCAGGTAATCGCCGGCACCGTCGCCCTGACCGGGCCAGGGGTTATTGTCGTCCTGGATGACTCGCCCCGCCGGCCCCTTCGGGGCGAGGACCCCACCCTTTACCTGGTACTCGACTCCCATCTGCGGGATGTCGTGAACCTCCTCTGGGAGGGGGGTGCCGAGGCCGTGGCGATCAACGGCGAGCGGATTATTGCCACCTCGTCGATTTACGCCGCCGGCGGAACCATCGTGGTCAATACTGCCCGGCTTGCACCGCCCTATGAAATCGCGGCCATTGGTCCCCCGGAGCTCGAGGCCCTGCTGCGGGCACCCGGTCGCCTGACCCAGCTTAAATCCCGGGTCCAGAACTACGGCCTCCAGTTCAGCGTCCGCCGGGCATCGGAGATTACCGTTCCACCCTACAAGGGCGGCTTTCCAACCGAGCACCTGCGGTGGTGAAGGTCACGGTTCGCAACCCACATCCTGACCGGGCTCGCCTCAGCTTTTTTATCGTGGCATTTCTGGTCGGGTTCCTCGTCGTCACCCAGCTCCGGGGCCAGCTCGCAAGCCCCGCCCCAGGCCGGTCAAGGCTCGACGAGGCTCGCCTTCTAAGCGACCTAATCGAAGCGAATAACCGGCTCCGGACCGAAATCACAAAGACCCAGCAAGAGCTTTCGGCCCTTCAAGGCAACAGCGGCGTCGACGTTGATACCCTGGTCGCCGAGCTCAACCGGCTCAAGGCCGTTAACGGCCTCCTGGAAGTCACCGGGCCGGGCGTCGAAGTCGAAGTTCTGGGGACCCCGGAGCCCTTTGAGATGCTCGACCTCATTAACGAACTTCGGAACGCCGGGGCCGAGGCGATTGCCATCGGCAATATGCACACAACCGTGCGACTGATTTACCGGTCGAGCATCGGCGGGGGTAAGGGGTGGCTCATCGTAGACGGCACCCTCCTTTCGGGACCGTACTATGTGTGGGCCATCGGTGCCCCTGACTCCCTGGTCAGGACGCTGGAGCGGCGGGGCGGACTCATCGCCCTGCTGCGGTATACCCACCCGGACTGGGCGGTCAATGTCAGGCCGGCGGACCGGCTCACGCTACCGGTATATCCGAATCAGCTAACCTTCAAGTATGCCCGGACAGCCGACCGATAGGCAGCCCGCGGTTAGTTCAGGCTACAGCTGGCGCAGGCGTGGGTTGCGCAGGAGGCGCAGCCGCCCCCGACGGCGGTGACTGACCCGTCGGCGCCCCGGGAGAAGGACGCAAATACCGACATTATCCGGGGTGCATGCTGCTGGCAGCCCGGACAGATGCCGTCCTCGGCGGCGCGGCTTATCGGGCGCAAGAGCTCAAACTTCGTTCGGCAGTTGGGGCAGAAATATTCGTAAATCGGCATCTCCCGGTTACCTCCGGTCCATTTTAGCAGCTCCGGCGCGAGGCGGTCAATACGCCAGCCGGTGGAGGGCGGCTGCAAGCAGGGTTATCCCAGGGATAATCTTGTCAACCGGCGTGTATTCCCGGGGGCTGTGGCTCCGCCCTTCCTGGCTCGGGACGAAAATCAGCGCCGCCGGAAACTTCCGGCCGAGCCAGGCGGCATCGTGGCCGGCACCGCTCGGCATCTCCAAAAACTTCAGGCCGAGCTGACCGGCCAGGTCAACCAGGAGCCGGCGCAGGGCCGGGTCCAGGGGCGTCGGGGGCGTCGACGAAACAACTTTGAAATCCAGGTCGAGGCCGCAGTTCCAGGCGACCCGCCGGCAAGCCCGCTCAACCCGGTCCTGGAGCCGGCGAAGCTCTGCCCCAGCCGTGTGCCGGATATCGACCGTGAATCTGACCCGCTCCGGCACGACATTTGACCCCCCGGGCCAGACTTCGACCCGGCCGACGGTCGCCACGGCCGGCCGTCCGGCCGCGAGCGCCGCCCGTCGGACCGCCAAAATCATCCTGGCTGCCCCGACCAGGGCGTCCCGGCGGGCGTCCATCGGGGTGGTGCCGGCGTGGTCGGCCCGCCCGGTCACCTCGGCGACGGCCATGGTCAGCCCCGTAACCACGGTGACGATGCCGACCTGATGATCCGATGCCTGGAGGACCGGACCCTGTTCGATGTGGAGTTCGATGAAGGCCCCGATGTCGGCCCGCCGGGCCTCGGGGATACGGGCCGGGTCGTAGCCCATCTGCCGCATGGCTTCGCCGATGGATACCCCCGCAGCGTCCACGATAGCGTCCGGTTCGTCCGGCCCGATAATGCCCAGGATGGCCCGCGAGCCCCAGAGGCGGCTCCGGAACCGGGCCCCATCTTCTTCACAGGTCGCCAGCACCTCGATGGTACGTTTCGGTCGGCCGAACCGGGCCCTGAGGGCCTCAACGGCGGTGAGGCCAGCGATAATCCCGAGCGCCCCGTCGTATTTGCCGCCGTTCCGGACCGTGTCGATGTGGGAACCCGTAACAATGGCCGGACCTGGCTCGCTGCCGGGCAGGCGGAGCCAGAGGTTTCCGACAGCATCTTCCCGAACCTCGAGGCCAGCGGACCGGCCCCAGTCGGCCACAACCGCCCGGGCCTCCGCCCACTCCGGCGTATAGACCCCACGGTAAAGGCCGCCTTCCGGCAGGAGGCCGACCCGTCCGAGGGCCTCGATTCGTCGGGCGACAACGTCAGTCGGAATCTCAATCCCTTCCACAGGTCAGCTTCCGGAGGGGACAGCCGGTGGCAGGCCGGGGAGTTCGCGGCCTTCAGCATCCTGCCCAACATAGGCCCTGCCCTCAAACCCGGCCAGGACCCCAGCCGCCACCAAGACCTCGGACGCTATCCGCCCGGGCATTAAAACCACCCGCCGCTCGCCAGGAAAACTCTCCCGAACTACCCCAAGTATCATTTCCCGGTCTCCTCAGCCCTTGAGGGCCGCAATAATCTCGGTCACTTCCTTCCTGGCGTCCCCGAAGACCATCATCGTCTGGGGCAGGTAGGAAAGCTCATTGTCCATCCCCGCAAAACCGGGACCCGGCCTCCGCCTGATGAAGATGACTGTCTTTGCCTTGTCCGCCCCGGAAATGTGGACCGAACACCATCTATTTTACTCTCCCGCCCGTGGAAACCGCAGCCCGCCCCAAGTGTGCCCCCGGGCCGACTTGACATTAGGTTATTGGTATTTCTAAAATGGGCTAGAATCTTCGAGGGGAAAAGTTCCAGAGCGGGAGCAGGGCGCATGGGACGGCAGCTGATCAGGGCAGGCCTGGTGTTGTTACTGGTCCTGGTGGTGGTTCTGTCCGGATGCAGGTTCCTGCCTGGGTCCCGGCAGCCGTCCGGCCAGACCCAGGGGACCCAGGAGCAGTTGCCCCCGGGCAAGGCGAATATCCTCACCATGCTGGGGGCGGATCCCCCAACTCTTGACCCCCACCTGACAACGGACGCCACCTCTGCAAGTTACATCGTTGAAATCTTCTCGGGACTGGTCACGTTTAACAAAGACCTCCAGATTGTCCCCGACATCGCCGAGCGCTGGGACGTGAGCCCGGACGGCAAAACTTATACTTTTTACCTGCGCAAGAATGCGAAATTCCATAACGGCAAGCAGGTGACCGCCCGGGACTTTAAGTATTCAATTGAGCGGGCGGCTGACCCCCGGACCCAGTCGACGGTGGCTGATACCTACCTGGGTGACATTGTCGGCGTGAAAGAGATGTTGAACGGGCAGGCCCGGCAGGTTCGGGGCGTCAAGGTCGTTGATGATTACACGCTGCAGATTGAAATCGATGCGCCGAAAGTCTACTTCCTCGCGAAGCTGACTTACCCGACCGCCTTTGTTGTTGACAAGGAGAACGTCGAGTCGGGTCGGAACTGGATGTTCCGGCCGAATGGGACCGGTCCTTTCAAGCTGCGGGAGTGGCGGGTCGGTGAGCGGCTGGTGCTCGAGCGCAACGAGAACTACTACTTGGGTGCCCCGAAGCTGGAGCGGGCGATCTTCATCCTGTCCGGCGGCTCGGCCATGACCATGTACGAAAACAACGAGATTGACATCACCGGGGTCGGGATCGACGACATCGAGCGGGTCCTCGACCCGAACAGCCCGCTCCGCAAGGAGCTGGTTGTGGCCAACAGTTTCAGCGTCGGGTATATCGGCTTCAACGTCACCAAACCGCCCTTTGACGACCGAAATGTCCGGCTTGCCCTGAGCTATGCCGTTGATAAGGACAAACTCGCCGAAGTCGTGCTCCGCAAGTTCGTTGACCCGGCCTATGGCATCCTGCCGCCGGGCTTTCCGGGATACAATCCGAACCTCACTGGCCTGAAGTTCGACCCGCAGCGGGCAAAACAACTCCTCGCCCAGTCCAGGTACGGCACGAACCTCCCGGCGATTACGCTGACGATTCCGGGAACCGCCGGGAACCCGCCCCGGACGACGAGCGCGATTATCGAGATGTGGCGGCAGAACCTTGGGATCGAGGTTCAGGTCCAGCAAGTCGAGTGGGCAACCTTCCTCGACGACCTGAAGCGCTATCGCTACCAGGCGTTCGAGCTTGGCTGGATCGCCGACTACCCCGACCCGCAGAACTTCCTGGACATCCTTTTCCACAGCCAGAGCCTGGACAACACAACCCGGTACTCGAACCCGGAAGTTGACCGTCTCCTGGAGCAGGCCCGGACTGAGCAGGATCCCCAGCGGCGGATTCAGCTTTATCAGCAGGTTGAGCAGACCATCATTCAGGATGCGCCCTGGATCCCGCTTACCTTCGGGAAGGAATACGTGCTGGTAAAGCCCTGGGTCAAGAACTACGTCGTCTCGCCCATCATCATCCCGGTCCTTAAGGACGTGGTCGTCGAGCCCCACTAGCGGCGATGGTCCGGTACATCATCCGCCGCCTGCTCTGGCTGCCAGTTGTGCTGCTGGCGGTCTCATTTATCACCTTCACCCTGGGCTACTATGCGCCTGGGGACCCGGTCGAGGTCATGCTCGGCCAGCGGGTGAACCCGGCCGCGGCCGAGCGGCTTCGGGAAGAACTTGGCCTTAACAAGCCCTTCCTCGAACGCTATACGGATTTCGTCCTGCGGGCCATCAATGGTGACTTCGGCGAAAGTTATAAATATCGGGGGCAGCCGGTCACCGACCTTATCGCCGACAAGGTCTGGGTTTCGGTCCAGCTCGGTCTGGCTGGCCTCGCCCTGGCCTTCGCCGTTGGAATCCCGCTGGGCATTCTGGCTGCCCTCAAGCAGGGAACCTGGCTCGACGACCTCATCGTGGGCACGACCCTGGTGCTCAACTCCATTCCGGTTTTCTTTACCCTGCCGATGCTGCTCCTTATCTTTGTTCGGACCCTCCGCTGGCTTCCCTCATCGGGCTGGGGGGGCCTTTTCGACGCCCGCATCATCATCCCGGCCGTGGTCATGGCCCTGCCGGGTCTGGCCGTGATTACCCGGCAGATGCGGGCCAGCACCCTGGACGTTCTTTACCAGGACTACGTGCGGGTCGCCCGGGCCAAGGGCCTGCCCGAGTCGACGGTTATGGTCCGGCACGTCGTCCGGAATGCCCTGCTGCCCCTCTGGACGATCCTGGGCCTCAGCCTCGGGGGTCTGGTCGAAGGGTTCTTTGTAATTGAGACCCTATATGGCATTCCCGGCATTGGGGCGATGGCCGTCGATTCCATGTTCACCCGGGACTACCCGGTCATCATGGCGATAACCCTGCTGGTCGCAACGTCTTTTGTCCTTGCGAACCTCCTGGTGGATGTCGGCTACACCTTCCTCGACCCCCGGATCAGGTACGACTGATGGCCGACCGCGCCACCACTTCCCCCGGCCTTCCTCTGACCGGCCGGCCCCCGGTGAAGGGTCGCGGCCTCTGGGCCGTCACCTGGTCCCGGTTCAAGCGCCGGAAGGTTGCCGTTGCCGGTCTCGTTTTCATCGTCGTGGTTTATGCGGCCGGAATTTTCGCGCCCTGGGTTGCCCCCTACGACTACCGAACCCAGAACCTTGACCAGGCCCGCCAGCCGCCGTCCTGGGAGCATCTGCTCGGTACCGACGAGCTCGGGCGGGATATTCTGAGCCGTCTCATCTGGGGGGCCCGGACGGCGGCGGTGGTGTCCATCCTGGCGGTGAGCCTCGGCACCATCTACGGTGTCATCCTTGGGGCCCTGGCCGGATACCTGGGCGGCTGGGTTGACAGCCTGGTGATGCGAATTGGCGATATCCTGTTTGCGTTTCCGGGGATGCTCTTTGTAATCTTTATCGCGGCGACGGTTAAACCCGGCTTCGTGGCCTTTGTCGAGCAGCACGAGGCTATCTTTGGGCTGCAGGGCCTGGCCCGGTCGGGATATCTCGATTACGTGGTGGTCTTTGGCGCCCTTTCTTTCGTCGGCTGGCCGGGTATGGCCCGACTGGTCCGGGGGCAGGTGCTGAGCCTGAAAAACCGAGAGTTCATCGTTGCCGCCCAGGCCCTGGGGGCGTCACCCTGGCAG
>JAUQQI010000121.1:0-2207 GCA_030549955.1 Chloroflexota bacterium | reverse complement strand
CGTCGCGCGGCACCTGCTCCCGAACGCCTTGCCGCCGGTGCTGGTGGCGGTTTCGATGGGCCTTGGCCACGCGGTCACGGCTGAGGTAGTATTGAGCTGGCTGGGGATCGGGGTGCAGCCGCCGAATCCGTCGTGGGGAACGATGATCTGGGAGAACCGGGCGCAGTGGCGAATAAACCCGCACCTTTTGCTGATGCCGGCCGCGACCGTCGGCCTGGTCAACCTCTCTTTTCAGTTTATCGGGGACGCTTTAAATGACGCGCTCAACCCGCGCGGGCGTTAAAATTCAACGGAGGCAGACCGGATGGCGCCATTGCTTCAAGTAAAAGACTTACGGACCTATTTTTTCACCCAGGACGGCGTGGTCAAGGCCGTCGACGGGGTTTCGTACGAGCTCAACGAAGGCGAGACCCTCGGCCTCGTCGGTGAGTCGGGGTGCGGCAAGAGCGTGTCGGCCCTGTCGATCATGCGTCTGATCCCGACCCCGCCCGGTCGGATCGTGAGCGGCCAGATCCTCTTCCAGGGTGAAGACCTCCTTAAGATGGACGACGCCGAGTTGCGGAAGATTCGGGGCAACCGGATCGCCATGATCTTCCAGGACCCGATGACGTCCTTAAACCCGGTCCTCACCATCAACCGGCAGATCTCTGAGGTCCTGGAGCTCCACCTGGGCATGAGCCGGTCGGAGGCCCGGCGACGGACCATCGAGCTGCTCAAGATGGTCGGGATCCCGTCAGCGGAGCAGCGGGTTGACAACTACCCGCACCAGTTCTCGGGCGGCATGCGCCAGCGGGTCATGATCGCCATGGCCCTGGCCTGCAACCCCCAGCTGATCATCGCCGACGAGCCGACGACTGCCCTGGATGTCACCATCCAGGCCCAGGTCCTCGACATCATCAAGCGGCTGGTAGCCGAGCGGGGCACGGCCATGATCCTGATCACCCACAACCTCGGGATTGTCGCCGGGATGACCCAGCGGGTTGCGGTCATGTACGCCGGCCACATTGTCGAGACGGCGCCGACCCGGGAGATCTTCGCAAACCCGCGGCATCCGTACACTATCGGCCTGCTGAAATCGGTACCCCGGTTGGATGAGCCCCGCAAGGAGAAGCTCGAGCCGATTCCGGGCCTGCCGCCCGACCTGATCGAACCGCCGGACATGTGTGATTTTGCGCCCCGGTGCCCGTATGCGATGGATATCTGCTGGCAGAAGCGGCCCACCCTGCGGGAGGTCGGGGAGAACCACCACATCGCTTGCTACGCCGAGGTCTATTACAGGAAGGGGGAGCGGTCATGAACGAACAGCAGCGACAGCCTCAGATAGGCGGCGCCGCCCGAACGGACAACGTCCTGCTCGACGTCCGGGACCTCAAAATGTACTTCCCGATCACATCGGGGATCATCCTGCAGCGGAAGGTGGCTGAGGTCAAGGCCGTCGACGGGGTAAGCTTCACGATTCGGCGGGGCGAAACCCTGGGCCTGGTTGGGGAATCAGGCTGCGGAAAATCAACCCTGGGCCGGGCCATCCTCCAGCTTTACCGCCCGACGGCTGGAAAGGTCTATTTTGACGGTATCGACCTCACCGCCCTGAAGGGCGAGGCCCTGCGGCGGATGCGGCGCCGGATGCAGATGATCTTCCAGGACCCGTATGCGTCCCTGAACCCCCGGATGTCCGTCGGGAGCATCATCGGCGAGCCCCTTATTATCCACGGCCTGGCTAAAAGCAAGAAGGAGCGGATGGAGCGGGTCCAGGAGCTGCTGCGGGTTGTCGGTCTGAACCCGTACTTCGTCAACCGCTACCCCCACGAGTTCTCTGGCGGTCAGCGCCAGCGGATCGGCATTGCCCGGGCCCTGGCCGTCCAACCCGACTTCATCGTCTGCGATGAGCCGGTTTCGGCGCTCGATGTCTCAATTCAGGCCCAGATCATCAACCTGCTGGAGGACCTCCAGGCGCAGTTTAACCTCACCTACCTGTTCATCGCCCACGACCTGGCGGTCGTCCGGCACATCAGTGACCGGGTGGCGGTGATGTACCTGGGCCACATCGTCGAGATCGCAGAGCGGCACCAGACCCCGGGAACTCCGCTCCACCCCTACACGAAGGCGCTCATATCGGCGGTTCCGATCCCGGACCCGGAAGTCGAGGCCAAGCGGGAACGGATTATCCTGACGGGGGACGTGCCGAGCCCGGTCAACCCCCCAAGCGG
>JAUQQI010000043.1 GCA_030549955.1 Chloroflexota bacterium | reverse complement strand
GGTCGACGCCGACCTGACTACCTTTGGGAAGATAATCGGGGGCGGCCTGCCGGTCGGGGCCCTCGGCGGCCGGTCTGAAATCATGGAACTTTTCGACCCCCGTCGGCCGGACCGGATTGGCCACGGCGGGACCTTCAATGCGAACCCGCTGACGATGGCGGCCGGACTCGCAACCCTGTCGGAGCTTACCCCGGCGGCCTACGAGCACCTGAACCGGCTGGGCGAGCTGGCCCGCCAGCGGCTCCGGCTGGCCTTTGAGCGGCTCGAGATCCCGGCCCAGGTTACCGGGGCCGGGTCGGTTTTTGCCGTTCACTTTACGGCCGAGCCAGTGACCGACTACCGGTCGGCCCGGCGGGGGGCAAACCCGGAGCTTTTGCGCCGGCTACACCTGGGCCTGCTTAACGAGGGGGCCATCATCGCCCCGCGGGGTATGGGCTGCATTTCGACCCCGATGACCGAGGCCGAGGTCGAGTTTCTCGGCCAGGCCGTCGAGAAAGCCCTGGGCGACGCCTGAATCCGGGGGAAGTCAGGACTGGCCGCGGCCTCGGGCCAGGCGGTGGCGCTGCTGAGCTTCCTCGATGAGCTTCCAGGCGGCCTCGACGTCGGCCCAGCCGTAAACCTCGACCTCTTTCTCTTCCAGGTCTTTATAGACCGTGAAGAAGTGCTCGATCTCCCTGAGGACGTGGGCTGGCAGGTCCGCAAGGCGCTGGACTTCTTTCAGGCGGGGCTCCCCGATCGGCACGGCCACGACCTTCTCGTCGATGCCCTTCTCGTCCCGCATTAGCAGGACCCCGATGGGCCGGATCGGCACGACGCAGCCGGTAAAGGTCGGCTCATAAACGATGACCAGCACATCCAGGGGGTCGCCGTCGGAGGAGAGGGTGTCCAAAATCAGGCCGTAGTCGGACGGGTAGTGCAGGGGGGAGTAAAGGACCCGGTCGAGCCTGAACCGGCCGAGCCGCTCGTCGTACTCGTACTTGTTGCGGCTACCCCGGGGGATCTCAATCAGGGCCAGGAGAGGTTGCTCTCGACTCATCCCTGAGCAGATCCTGCAGGGTCTCGAGGGTCACGTTTGCTCCGGTCAGGAGCAGGGCCACTTTGCGGCCCGCAATCCGGTCCCTGAGCCGCACGGCCCCCGCCGTCGACGCCGCCCCGGCCCCTTCGGCCACAAGGTGAGCGGTCTCGAGCAGAAGCCGCATCGCCGCCTTGAGTTCCTCGTCACTCACCAGGATTATCTCATCGATGAGCCGCCAGAGAATCCGCAGCGGGAGTTCAAAGGCGACCCGGGTCGCCAGCCCTTCGGCGAAGGTTGCCGCCTCCGGGGTCTCAAGCAGCCGGCGGGCCCGCCACGAAAGGTAGACGACCGGTGCCCGCTCCGACTGGACACCGATAACCTGGATCCGGGGGTTAACCGTCTTGGCGACAATGGAGGCCCCGCAGGCACAGCTCCCGGCCCCAATGGGCGCAAAAATGTAATCGATGTCGGGGACCTCCTCGATAACCTCGAGGCTGGCAGTGCCAACCCCGGCAATGAGGAGGGGTTCGTTTGCGGCGTGAACATATCGCATGCCGGTGTCGGCTGCGAACTGCTCGGCGGCCTGCCGGGCCTCGTCGAAGTCCCGGCCGGTCAGAACCAGCTCGGCCCCGAGGCGGCGCATGGCCGCAATTTTATAAGGGTTCGAGTGCTCCGGGGCGAAGATAACGGCCCGGGTACCGAAGAGGCGCGCCGCGTAGGCGATAGACTGGCCGTGGTTACCCGTCGAGGCTGTCACCACCCCCCGGGCTCGTTCGGCGGGGTCCATCGCCGCAAGCAGATTAACCCCACCCCGGACCTTAAAGGCTCCGATGGGCTGGAGGCTTTCAAGCTTGACGTAGACGTCGGCCCCGAGGACCTCGGCCAATGCCGCCGGACGGATCAGGGGCGTCGGCTTTAAGTACGGGGCAATCCGGCGGCGGGCAATCAAGATATCCTGAAAGGTGGGTTCCCAGAGGCCTGAGGTACTTTCGGATTCGGAGCTCATCTCGACCCATCCGACAGTGAGCTGCTGGTTAAGCGATATTATAACACGTCCCGGCGGTCAGTCGGGCGGCTCCCTTTCCAGCGCCCGGAGGACGAGCTCGTGGCGGCTGCGGGCGCCGGTCTTGCGGTAGATGCTCCGGACGTGGGTCTTCAGGGTGTTCTTCGAGATTCGTAGCCGGTCCGAGACCTCATCCAGCTCGAGCCCCGAGAGCAGGTAGTGGGCAACTTCGAGCTCCCGTTCGGTAAGGCTGAAGGCCCTGAGGCTGAGAACCAGCTTCTCCGGCGGAACCAGAACCGACCGGACCCGGCCGAGGGTCTCGGGAACCAGTGTTCCCAGCGCCCCGGCGAAAAGTAAAGCCGCCACCCCGAGGCCTCCGGCCAGGAGCTGAACCTGGGGCTCCAGCTCACTCAGAATCCGGGTTACGCCAAGGGAGGCTCCGATGGCACCGACCATCACCCCGAGCCCGAGCCCGAAAGCCCTCAGGCCCCCGTAAACCGTGCCAATATCGGCCAGGGTTGCCCAGAAGTAGACGTCGGCGTAGGCAAAGCCCATCATCACCAGGGTCTGGACCACCGGGAAGGCCAGTCGCGTCCGGTCGATTATAAAAACAGGGAACGCCAGCCCGAGGACCGGCGGGGTCACAACGCCGAAAGGCCGCCGGCCCATCCGGTCGGCAACATACCCAGCAAAAATGACCCCAGCCAGGTAGGGTAAAAGACCAAAGGCCCCGGCCCCTTCGACCCCGGCATAGTAGGGCTGAATGATGCCGTAAAGGATGCCCCCAACCGCGTACACGGAGAGAATGAAACCGAGCAGGCCGAGAAGTTGGGCCAGGCCCACGACCGGACCGACCGCTAGCCGCGCCCTCCGAATGGTTTGCGGCTCCTTCAGGCCGAGAAGCCAGACACCGGCCGCCGCCAGGGCCGAACCGGCCGCCATGTGGGTGGCCGCTGCCGACGGGATAAGCCCCAGGTTGAACCCGTAAAGGATGACGTTAGCGACGAACGCCCCGAAGCCCACTGTCCGGGCCCGCCAGGTCTGGGGGATCCGGGTCGAGAGGGCATGCCCCCAGGCGACCGGAAAGGGCGCCGCCAGTAGCCCCAGAACCCCGAACAGGGGAGGCGCAATTCCCGGCGGAAGGTTTGGGCTCAGTGCCGAAAGGGCGGCACAGGCCGCGGCCCCGGCCGCCGGCAAAAACCTCAGGGCCCGACCGGCCTTAAGGATTAAGCCGCAAAAGACCAGGCCGAAGGCATGGCCGCCGGTAAAGGCCAGGGTGGCCCAGAAGGTCCCATCGGCCTCGAGGGGTAAAGACCCGAGGGCAGGGCCAGCCAGGGGCAACGAAAGGAGCCAGCCGAAGAAGAAGCCGAGGGCCAGAACCATCGACCCCCAACCTTCGGGAAACCTGGCCAATGGCACTGGGAGTCTGAACATCAAACCACCATGATCATACCACCCGGCGCTTGCATGGTCACCAGCGCCAGGGGTACTGTTCGCGGATGGTCGCCCGCCGGGGTGTTTTTTGTTCTAAAGGCAAAAATCACCCCCAGGGGTGATGACTCTAAGGCCGTCTAGCCGTTACCTTCAGTCGGAGCAGGGTCAGCTTGTGCCGACCGAAAGCCGCCGGAAAGCATCGGCGGTCGGCCTCAACAACTGGCCCGATGCGGGTCTGACAATGGGAGCCGGTGATTCAGCAGGCGTCCAATACCCGACCACCCCGGAGAAGAGCGGGGTGAGTCTTATCCTGGCCCGGGACATCTTTGCCCACGAGCTCAGGACGCCGCTAACCGTTGCCTCGATGAGCCTCCAGCTTCTCAAGGATTCCGCCGGACTCTCAGCCAGTGCCCGCTGGCATGTTGACCGGCTTGAGCAGTGCCTCGCCTGGTTCTCCCACGCCATTGAAAACATGTCGGCGTGGGCGGCCCTTATCGGTGGGGCGATAACCCTTGAGCGGCGGCGGGTGCTGGTCAGGGAGTGGGTCGGTCCGGCCGTCGAGCTGGTAAGGCCCCTGGCCCAAGCCAGAGAGCGGCAGGTCCAACTTAGCTGCCAGGCCCCGAAGGCAGGCGTCTTCGGGGACCCGTGGTGGCTCAGGCAAGCGATGGTAAGCCTCCTTGCGAATGCAGTCCGGTCCGGCCCGCGGGGTAGGGCGGTCGACGTCGTCGTCGGGGTCCAGCGAGGCCGGCTCACCGTCCGGGTCATCAGCCGCGGACCTGATTCGGCGAGGCTGAACCGGGTGTCGGGGTCTGATGGGGACGACGCCGCGGACTACAGCGGCGACCCCGGACTTTACCTTGCCCGGGCCGTTGTCAGGCTTCACGGGGGAACCCTGACGGCCGCGGCCGGCCGCGGCCGACCAGCTACCTTTACGGTGACCCTGCCGGTAGCCGGCTAGGCTACCGGCTCAAGGCGGACACGAACCGGCTTGGAGACCGGGCTTCGGGCGAACGGGTCCGGGACCCGGTCCCGGCCGTTGCCGGCCGGCGGCCCCACGTATTCGAAGTCCCAGAACGCCGCATCCCCGACCAGCTCCGCCACGACCCGAACCCGGCTCACCAGGTCCCAGCCGTCGCCGATGACCCTTACCGGTCGCCCGTCGGTAAGGCCGAGCCTAGCGGCCAGCTCGGGTCCGACCTCCAGCACCCGGTCCCGGCCGACCGTCATGACCGTCTTGAGCATCTCCGGGAAGGTCGTCAGGTCATAGCGGTAGAAGGACCGCCCCGGGTAGACGGTGACCAGGCCGTCGGCGGCCGGCTCGGGCTGCCCGAGCCGGAGCTCGGGGAACCTGAAGGCTTCGGGCAGGGGATTTACAACCGGCCCCTCGAACTCGAGCCCGTCATAGTCCAGGCCGGCAAGGCCCGGCACCCGTTCAGCGAGCTCCGCAAACAAAGCGGCCGGCTCGTCCGAAATCTCGACCCCGATTCCCCGGCCGATTTCCGCCAGAATGGTCAGGTCGGGTCGGGCCTCCGCCGGCGGCCTGACCCCGGCCCGGACCCGCTCGATACGTCGCTCAAGGTTTGTGACCGTTCCTTCCTTTTCGGCAAAGGTCACCCCGGGCAGAACAATGGTGGCGTAGTCAAGGAGGGGCGAACTGAATGCCCCCTGGAAGACTACCGTTTCGCACCGCTCGAGGAGCCGCCGAAGCTGCAGGCCGTCAGGCCCTTCCAGGTCGAAGCTATCGCCGACGATATAGCAGGTCTTAATGTTGTCAAGGTGAGGGGCTTCATCCAGGTGGACCTGGCCCGGACCCAGCCCAGCCACCGCCCCGGCATCGAGGGCACCCTGGGAGTTGGCGGTCCCGTAAAGGGGCAGGAGGCCGGCTCCGGGGCGGCCGACATTGCCGGTTACAAGGGCCAAGGCGACCAGGGCGGCGACCGCCGACCGGCCCTGGTGGACGATTCCGCCCCCAAACATGATCAGGCCGGGCCGCTTCTCCGCAAAGATGCGGGCAATCCGGACGATTGCATCCCGGTCAACCCCGGTTATCCGGCTGACCTGCCCCAGGTCGAGGGCCCGAATTGCTGGTTCGAGGTGGTGAAAGCCGACCGTCTCCCGGTTAATGAATTCGCTGTCGGCCAGCCCCTCCTCGACGATGACCTTGACCATTCCGGCAATGAGCCAGGCGTCGGTACCGGGTCGAACCCTGACCCAGCTGTCCGCGAACCGGTTAAGGTGAGTGGGCCGCGGGTTAATTAAAATCAGGTTGGCCCGCTCCCGTTCGGTGAGGAGAGCCCGGCCGGGCAGGTAGTTAAAGTAACCCGAGACCGGGGGCAGGCTGATGGCCGGCTTCCGGGCGTACTGGACAACCTTCATCCCGACGACCGGCACGGTTTCCCATGGGTCGGCCCCGACGACCAGGTAGGTCTGCGCCTTCTCGATGTCGGCGATGGTCGCGGTCGGTCCGACCTTTTCAAAGGCCGTGTGAAGGGGTTCAAGGGCCGTCCAGTCGGCCAGGTCCCAGAGGAGGTTCGGGGTGCCGATTCCGTCCCGGGCGAGCTTCTGCAGGGCGTAAAGTTCCTCGGTTGTCAGCCGGGATGAGCCGAAGACCGCAACCTGTTCCGGTGGGGTGCTCTTCAGGGCATCAACGGCGGCCCCGATTGCCTCCCCCCAGCTGGTCTCGACCAGGGAGCCGGCAACCCGGACCATCGGCGTCTGGAGCCGCATCGGATTGTGGACAAAGTCCGAAACCCCGAACCGGCCCCGGACGCAGTACTGACCCCGGTTCGCCGGGGCCTCGTAATCCGGGCCGACCCGGAGAAGCCGGCCCCGCCGGACCTCCAGGGTAAACTGACACCCGACGGGGCAGTAGTTGCAGACGGTCCTTACCAGCTGTTCGCCGGGGCCGGAATGCCGGTTCTGACGCTCTTCGAGGGCTCCGACGGGGCAGACATCGACGCAGGCGCCGCACATGATGCACCCGGCGTCGACCATGGGCTGGCCGTTAGACGTGCTGATAATGGTCGTTGCGCCCCGGTTCTCCATGGCCCAGACGGCGATCCCCCGAACCTCATCGCAGACCCGAACGCATCGGTTGCAGACAATGCAGAGGTTAAAGTCCGCGGCGATCAGGGGGTCCCGCCGCAGGGGGAGGCCCCGGTACTTGAACGGGAACCGGACCTCGGAAAATTCCACGTAGTCGCAGACCGCCTGAAGCTCGCACCGGTAGTTGGCCGGGCAGGTGACGCACCGGAAGTCGACGTGGGGCGACCGCAGGCACGGCTCGCCCGTGTAGCATTGGTCTTCCTTGTGGCAGGTAAGACACCCGAGCGGGTGCTCGGTGATGACCGCCTCAATAATTTCCCGCCGGATTTCCCGGACGGCGTCAGTACTGGTACGCACTACCATGCCGTCGGCCACTGGCAGCAGACATGAAGGCGGGTAACCCCGCTGGCGTTCGACTTCGACCACGCACATCCGGCAGGCACCCCAGGGCCGGAGGGCCGGGTGCCAGCAGAGGGTCGGGATATAAATCCCGGCCTGCTGGGCCGCCTGCAGCACCGTCATGTCGGGCCGGGCCGTAACCTCAACCCCGTCGATGGTCAGCTTGACATGCTGTTCCATGGTCGGACTCCTTCAGACGGCGGCGGCAACCGGGCTTATCTCGCAGATTCCCTGTGGGCACCGCCGCTCCCGGATGTGAACGTCGTACTCGGCGCGGAAGTGGGTGATGGTGTCGACCACCGGCACGTGGGCCACCTGTCCGTGGCCACACAGGGAGCCGAACTGGATGGCCGGGGCAATGTCCAGCATGAAGTCCAGGTCTTCCGGACGGCCCTCGCCCCGGCAAATTCGGAGCAGGGTATTGTAGTAGGCCCGGGTACCCATCTGGCAGGGGAAACATTTCCCGCAAGACTCGTCCCGGAGAAACTCCATCAGCTGGAGCACTAGGTTCGGAATGCAGCTCTGCCGGCCGACCACGACGAAGCCGCCGGAACCCATGGTGGTGCCGGCGTCCCGGAGCTCATCAAGCCCCAGGGGCAGGGTCAACACGAAGTCGGCCGGCAGGATGTTCGAGGCCGGCCCACCCATCTGGACGGCCTTAAGGTCGGTCGGGTCGGCCTGGGCGAGGTCTAAAATGACGGTTCGGAGGGGGACTCCAAACGGCAGTTCGAAGCCGCCCGGCCGGCGGACGGCCCCGCTAACGGTGATGGTCCGAACCCCCTTGCTGCGCTCGGTCCCGAGGCCGGCGTACCACTCCCAGCCCCGGGCGATGATCTGGGGCACGTTCGCCAGGGTCTCAACGTTGTTGACGACAGTCGGCTTGTAGAAGAGGCCGTTCGTCGCCGGAAAGGGCGGACGGCTCCGGGGCATCGCCCGGTCGCCCTCGATTGAGGAGATGAGTCCCATCTCTTCCCCGCACAGGTAAGACCCGGCGCCGTCCCGGATAACCAGGTCGAAGCTGAAGTTCGACCCGAGGATGTTGTCCCCAAGCAGCCCCCGGGCCCGGAGCTTTTCGGCCGCGGTCCGAACCCGGCTGCTGGCCAGGGGATACTCATCCCGGATGTAAATAAAGCCGCGGCTTGCGCCGTTGGCGTAGGCCGCAATAGTGATCCCCTCGATAAGCTGGAAGGGGTCGCCTTCCATGATAAGGCGGTCCTTCCAGGTGCCGGCGTTGCCCTCGTCGGCGTTGCAAATAACGTATTTCTCGGTGCCCCGGGCCCGGAGACAGAATTCCCACTTAAGGCCCGTCGGAAAGGCGGCCCCCCCACAGCCCCGCAAGCCCGCCTTTTTAACGGCCTCCACAACCTCAGCCGGGGTCATGGTGAGGGCCCGGGCGAGGCCCTCGTAACCGCCGTTGGCCAGGTAGTCGTCCAGGTCCTCCGGGTCGATGATGCCGGCATTCCGCTGCGTTACCCGGTACTGGAGCTTAAACCAGTCGGTCTGGTCCCGAGGCGGAATCCCCTCGTACGGGGCATCGGCATAGACATACAGGGCTTTGTCAACCCGGGGATTGCCCCGGCCGACAACGTCTTCAATGAGCTGGGCGGCTCCGGCCGGCGTAAGGGGTCCGTAGGCAACCCGGGGCCTGCCGGGAAGCTGGATGTCGAGCATCGGCTCGGCCCAGCACAGGCCAACACACCCGGTCTTCTCAACCGACGCGTCCACGTGGAGCCTTTTAAGGGCGTCAACAACGGCCGCCTTAACCTTGCGGGCGCCGGCAAAGATGCCGCACGAGCCGGCGCTGATGATAATCCGGGGGCGGTCGGGGTTAGTCTTGCGCTCCCATCGCCCCCGGGCCTCGGCAACAAGGGTTTCGAGGGTCACAACTCGACCTCCTCCCGGGGCGGGGTCGGCTTGCCGTCGCCGCAGGGCAGTCCTTCGACCCCTTCGAGCCGGCCGTCAAGAATTTCGTCGACCTGCTCGGGAGTTACCCGGACGAATGTGAGGGTATCAATTTGAAGGATGGGGGCATACGCGCAGGTGTTATAACAGGGCAGGGGCATCAGGGTGTACTTGCCATCCGGGGTCGTCTCGTACCAGCGGAGGCCCAGCCGCTCACGAATCCGGCGCAGAATCACCGGCACGCCGAGGGCCTGGCAGACCGTACCCGAACACACCCGGATAACCCGTTCGCCGACCGGCCGCGGAAACAAGAACTCGTAAAAATGTAAAATGCCATCGAGGGTATTCTCCGAAACCCCAAGCTCTTCGGCCGCGACCCGCAGGGATTCAGGGGGAACATACCCGTAAGCCTGCTGGATAACCTTGAGGGCATCGACCGTCATGGTCCGGTCGCCCCGGAACGGTGCGAGGAGCTGCCGCACCCGCTCTTCGAGGCCGGCGGGGACCGCCCGCCGCGGCGGCTGGCTTTCGCTCATGGGAGACCCCCCTGCAGGGTAGATTATTTGTCGAACTTAAGCGGTATCTCTCGCTTGATGGTCGCCCGGGCGATAAGTTCCGCTTCCCGGCGAAGGCCCCGGCCGATCCCGAAGTAGACGAAGCCCAGGCCGAACATCGTCTTCGGCTCGTAAATATTGCGGCCGTCGACGATAACTGGGTGGCGCATCAGCTCCTTGATCCGGACCAGGTCGAGCTGTTTGAACTCGTTCCACTCGGTAGCGACCACCAGGGCATCAGCTCCCCGGGCAACTTCGTAACTGTTTTCACAATATTCTACAAGGTCGTCCAGAACCTTGCGAGCCGAGTTTATCGCCACCGGGTCGTAGGCGCGGACCCGGGCGCCCTCGCTCAGGAGCAGGTGGATGACGTCAATGGCCGGGGCCGCCCGGACGTCGTCGGTGTTCGGTTTAAAACTCAGGCCGAGGACCCCGACCACCAGGCCGTCGAGGGACCCGAAAACTTCCCGGAGCCGCTGGATGACTACCCGGCGCTGGTCCTGGTTTATGTCCATAACTGTCCGCAGAAGCTGGGGGTGACAGCCGTGGGTCGCCGCCATGTGGGCGAGGGCTTCGACATCTTTAGGGAAACAGCTACCCCCGAAGCCGAGTCCCGCCTCGAGGAAGGCCGGGCCGATACGCTTGTCCATGCCCATGCCTTTGGCCACCATTTTTACGTCGGCTCCGACCTGGTCGCAGATGGCGGCGATTTCGTTGATGAAGCTTATTCGGGTCGCCAGAAAGGCGTTTGAGGCGTACTTAATCATCTCGGCCGTGCGGATGTCCGTGACGATGACCGGCGCATTGAGGGGGGCGTGAAGTTCCTTGACCCTCTCGGCCGCCTCGGGGTTGCTCGCCCCGAGAACGATCCGGTCCGGATTCATGAAGTCGTGAATCGCACTGCCCTCCCGGAGGAATTCCGGGTTCGAAACGACGTCAAACTTTGCCTGCGGGTTAACCCGCTCGATGATCGAAGCGATCAGGTTGCCAGTGCCGATGGGGACCGTCGATTTGTTGACGATAACCGTGTAGCCGGTGAGGTAGGGGGCCAGGCTTTCGGCGGCCGCCCGGACGTATTTGATGTCGGCTTCGCCTTCCCAGCCGGGCGGGGTACCGACGGCCAGGAAAACGAACTCCGCGCCGGGGATCGCCTCCTCATAGCTGGTCGTAAAGGTCAGGCGGCCGGCTTTGAGGTTGCGGCGGAGGAGTTCCTCAAGGCCGGGCTCGTAGATCGGGGGAACGCCGGCGCGGAGCGACTCGACCTTCGAATCATCGATGTCGAGACCGACAACGTGGTTTCCCAGGTCCGCAAAACAGGTGGCGGTCGTCAGCCCCACATAGCCCATGCCGATTACACAGAGGCGCTTCACGCGGCCCTCCCCAAAACGGTCGTCTCCAGCCAGTATACCCGGTAGACACCCGGTCCGACAAGGGACAACCGAAAGGGCCGGTTAACCCCCCACCTCCGGCCCCCGGCAGGGCTTTCAGCCGACCAGCATCGGGGCCGCCGTGAATCTCGTTAGCGGGGTTTCAGCCGCAGCCCCGCCGGCGAACCACCTCGACGCAGGGCGAGGCCGGCCAGACCTCGACCGTGCCGGCCATCGCGAACGGCCGCATGAAGCCCTCGACCTTTGCCCGGTCGTCGGCCTCCAGGATCAGGTAAAGGGTGTGCTGGCCGTCAACCACCGCCTCGCCGTGAATCCTGATGCCGTGCCGGCCGGCATTCTCTTCGCTGAGATGGTTAAGCAGCATGTTGCCCATCTGCGGGTCCCGGGCCGGGCACTGCTCGGCCGGATGCTGGTGACGGACGACAAAGAGTCCCATAGTTACTACCCTCCAGAAGCTTAAATTTTACGGTCACTGAAGGCGCCGTTCACCGTCAGGGACAGCGGCCCCAGGGCCGCAAGGACCTGTTGACGTAGCCGACCGAGGGCCGGGTCATCTCGGGCCCGGGGCCTGGGAACCGAAACCCTTATCTCAGCCGCCACCGTCGCCGGCCGGCCGCTCAGCACGTAGACCCGGTCGGCCAGATAGACGGCCTCGTCCACGTCGTGGGTGACCAGGACGGCCGTAAAGCCCCGGCCGGCCCACAGGCCGAGGACATGCTCCTGAAGCCGCATCCGCGTCAGGGCGTCGACGGCGCTGAAGGGCTCGTCCAGAAGGAGCACGTGGGGCTCGGTGACCAGGGCCCGGGCCAGGGCCGCCCGCTGGGCCATACCCCCTGAGAGCTGGCGCGGCCAGGCCCGTTCCCAGCCGGCAAGACCGACCGCGG
>JAUQQI010000014.1:3520-11651 GCA_030549955.1 Chloroflexota bacterium | reverse complement strand
GCGCCGGAGGGGGCGGGTCTGCCGGCGGTGGAGGAACTGGCCGAGGCCTATCCTGAACTTCTGGCCGATTACGCGGATCCTTTGTCGGGGGAGGTGTGTGTTAATCCTCCCCGAATTGACTGCAACATATGCAACTCACAAGGAGGCCCCGCAGCCGCCGCTAGCCCCTGAGCTGCCGCTTATGCCCGATGGGCGTGCTCAGGCCCGGTCGGAAGGGCGGGATCCGCCCCCGAATATGGTTCGGTGGGTCTTCTGAGCGGGAGTTCTGCGGGAGTTTCGAGGGGCCGCCGGCTTGTCCGGGCCGGCGGTTTTAGGGAAGGTGTTGTCTCAGCATAGCCGGCCTTGAGGCCCGGGGATGCCGTTTCCGGGCGGGGCCGGAAGGCAAAGTTGAGGTCGAGCTCCCCGCCGGGATGGCTTCCCCGGCGCTCCAGGGGCTTATTGCGGCCCGCAAGGGCGAGATCCTGGAGGCGCTGGGCCGCTGTTGCAGTCGACTTGGGGGGGATTTACACACACCCGGAAGAATCCGCGCCCTCTACCGCCAGGAGGCGGTTCTTGAGCGGGCCAGGCCTGGGCCGATAAGGTTCCACGACGGTGCTCCTGACCGAGGGGGTAGGCCCCCGGGTTGTGCAGGAGCGGCTGGGCCACGCCCGGATAAGCCTTACGCTTGTCCTGCCGGACCTGCAGCGGGAGGCGGCAGCAAAGGTCCAGCGGACCCTCTTCGGCGGTTAAAAATTATCCCAGAATTATCCCATCGTGGCGGCCAGCCAGGTAGAATCTGCCTGGCTGGCCGCTGTATATTGTGGTTATTTGGGGCTTAAGAGCCAATGGGCCGGCCCGCTGGGCTGGCCCGGCTGGGGAGCCAGGATTCGAACCTGGGATCTCCTGATCCAGAGTCAGGCGTGTTACCAGCTACACCACTCCCCAGTGCCACTGGTATTATACCCGCCGTCCCCGGGCCGGGTCAACGCTGGTCAGAGCCTTGTTCAGGACGTCGGCCGGGCCATATAATGGTACTGATGGGTCGGCATTTTATCGGGATACTTGACCTTCCGATTGACCTTCCGGGTTTTCTTGTGGAGAAAGCTGCCGCCCTTAAAAAGGCGCCGGCCAATTCGCCCCTGGCTGGCCGCACCCTGGCCCTGCTCTTTGAAAAACCCTCGCTCCGCACCCGGGTAAGCTTCGACGTCGGCATGGCCCAGCTCGGCGGGCGGGCCATCTACCTTTCGCCCCAGGAGGTTGGCCTGGGTCAGCGGGAACCGGTGGCCGATGTGGCCCGTGTCCTCGGCCGCTACGTGGACGCGATCGCCGCCCGCACGTTCCGCCACGAGACGGTCCGGGAGCTTGCCGCCTGGGCCGGTATCCCGGTCATAAATGCCCTTTCGGACTTCGAGCACCCCTGCCAGGCCATCGGCGACCTCCTCACCATTTACGAACGGTTCCGCACCTTCCGGGGGATAACCGCCGCCTTTATCGGCGACGGCAACAACGTCGCGAACAGCCTGGTCCTTGCCGCGGCCAGCGTCGGTCTCAACATCCGGCTCGCCTCGCCACCGGGTTACGAGGTACCGGAGACGGTCAGGCAGGCTGCCGTCGAGCGGGCGAAAGTCACTGGCGCAGATGTACGGTTCTTAAACGACCCGTGGGAAGCCGTCCGGGGCGCGAACGTGGTCTATACGGATGTCTGGGTAAGCATGGGTCAGGAGGGGGAGACCGGGGCCCGTCGGCGGGCCTTCGCCGCCTACCGGGTGACGCCCGAGTTGATGGCCGCGGCGGCCCCGGACGCGGTTTTCATGCACGACCTGCCGGCTCACCGGGGTGAGGAGGTTGAGCCCGAGGTGATTGACGGTCCCAGGTCGGTAGTCTTTGATCAGGCGGAGAACCGACTCCACGGGCAGAAGGCGATCCTGTTGTGGGTCTTTGACCGGCTCTAATGCCACCGGTTATTGAGCAGATCTGGGATGCTGCGGCCGGGGCGCTCAGCAGCTTCAGGCTGGGCAATCTCCTGGACATTCTGATCATCGCCTTTATTTTCTACTGGCTTCTTCTGCTTGTCAGGGGCACCACCGCGATGGCCGTCCTTCGGGGCGCCATTGTTCTGCTGGTCGCCGCCCACATCCTCGGGAGTCTGCTTCAGCTGACAACCCTCAACTGGCTTCTGCGGAATTCCCTGCCCGCCCTGCTCGTGGCGGTGCCGGTCCTCTTCCAGCCGGAGCTCCGGCGAGCCCTCGAGCGCATCGGTCGGACGAATGTGCCGGAACTTCTTCGGGCCCACACGGCCCGGCCCCACATCGTCGATATCCTCGTTGCCGCCTGCCAGCGGCTTTCAAGCCGCCGGGTCGGGGCCATCATCGTCATCGAACGGGAGACCGGCCTGGAGGACCACGCCGAAACCGGCGTCCGGCTCGACGCAACCCCGTCCGTCGAGCTTCTCTTGAGCATTTTTCAGCCCGGGTCGCCCCTTCATGACGGGGCAGTAATCATGCGTGAGGACCGGGTTATCGCCGCCGGCTGCGTCCTGCCCATTGCCGAGTCGGCCCCGCCGGACCTGGGCACCAGGCATCGGGCAGCCATCGGGATCACGGAGCAGACCGACGCCATCGCCGTTGTCGTCTCGGAGGAGACCCGGCAGGTGTCCCTGGCCCACAACGGCCAGATCCACCGAAACCTCAGCCCCGACCAGCTCCGGGGCTGGCTTGTCAAGCTCTTCGGCTGGGGGGAAATCCGCCCCCCGATCTGGAAACCGGCGCGACGGTTCCTCCAAACCTGAACCCCATGCTCCAGAAAACGACCGAACGCATCGGTGCCGCCCTCTGGCTCCTGGGGTTTCTGGTGGCCGAAACCGTCCGGTCAGTCCGGGAGAACTATCAGCTGGCAGTTATCTCCCTGGTTCTGGCCATTGCCCTCTGGTTCTTTGTCGGGACTGACCAGGCCCTCTCCCGGCAGGGCACCTTTCCGGTCCAGATTCCGGTTGAGCTCGTGAACAAGCCAGCTTACCTGGAGGTCTATCCCCCGGGGAGCGTGGAGCCGGTGACGGTCAGGATCAGCGCCCCCGAAGACTCGTGGTCGCGCCTGCGGCCCACGAGTTTCCGGGCCGTCGCTGACCTCCGCAACGCCAGGGAAGGTGTCCAGCAGGTCCCGGTCCAGGTTACGTCCTCCGACCCGGCCGTCAGGGTTCTTCAGGTGAGCCCACCGGCCGTCACCGTCCGCCTGGAACCCATCCGCCAGGAAACCTTTACCGTCCGGGTCGAGCTGGAAGGGACCCCACCGGTCGGGTACATCAACCGGACGCCCACGGTGTCCCCGGAAACGGTGACTATCCGGGGTGCCGACCCGATTGTCCGGCAGGTGCGGTCGGTGGTCGCGGTCGTCCGGCTTGAGTCCGCCCGGTCGACGGTTGTTCAGAACGTGCCGGTCCGGCCGGTGGATGCCCAGGGCACCCCGGTCAGCGGCTTGACGGTCGAGCCGGAGCTGGTGACAGTCCAGGTTCCCGTCGAGCAGGTTCTCGTTCAGCGCCAGGTCTCGGTTATTGCGGCGATTACCGGCGACCCGGCCCCCGGCTACTGGGTCCAGTCAATAAACGTGGACCCGGCCATCGTCACCATCGTTGGGGCGAGCGAGGCGGTCGCAAACGTCAACAACCTCCGCACCGAACCGATTTCCGTCGACGGCCTCACGTCGACGCAGGTTCGCAACGTTCGGCTGCTCCTGCCCGACGGGGTAACCGTTCTTGGGCCGCCGTCGGTGAACGTCCGGCTGACCATAGCGCCGACCACCGGAACCCGGACTTTCCAGGTCGCGCCGTCGGTGGTAAACCTTAGCCCGGGCCTCCGCGCCCAGATTGACCCCTTCGATGTTACGGTTTCGGGTCCTCTTCCCGTCCTGAATGGGACCGACCCGCAAACGATCTCGGTTACCGTCGACGCCGCCGGACTGGGTCCAGGCAGCTACGAAATAGCACCGAGGGTCAGCCTGCCGCAGGGTCTGACTCTGGTCCGGGTTCGGCCGGAACGGCGCACCCTCACCATCAGCCGCTAAGCTGTAGGGAGCAGTGTGACGGTACCCGTTGTCGCCATCGTCGGCCGGCCGAATGTTGGCAAATCGACCCTTTTTAATCGGATTCTCCGCCAGCGCCTGGCCATCGTCCACGGTGAACCCGGGACAACCCGGGACCGGCTCTACGCCCGGACCGAGTGGCGGGGCCGCCCCTTTTACCTCGTCGATACCGCCGGCCTCGACCCCGGCGCCGGGTCAGAGCTTGAGGCGGCGATTCAAACCCAGGTCCGGCGCGCCATCGAAGAGGCGAACGTGGTCGTGTTCGTCGGCGACGCCCGGACCGGCCTGACCGCGGCCGATTGGGAGGCCGCCGACCTGCTCCGGGCCTCGGGCAAACCGGTTGTCCTTGCCCTCAACAAAACCGAGGGCCGGCCGGACCGCCTCGAGGTGACGGACTTCTACCGCCTTGGCCTCGGCGAGCCGGTCCTTATCAGCGCCCTTCACGGTACGGGCATAGATACCCTGCTCGACCGGATTGTTGAAGCCCTGCCGGCTGCCGAAGTGGTGCCGGAGCCCGAGGCATTTGCCCGCGTTGCCATCGTCGGGCGGCCGAACGTCGGCAAATCCATGCTGTTAAACGCCATCGTCGGGTACGAGCGGACTGCCGTCAGCGAGGTCCCGGGCACAACCCGGGACGTCGTGGATACACTTATTGAATATAAAGGCCGCCCGGTTTTACTCATTGATACGGCCGGAATCCGACGACGGGGACGGGTTCAGCCGGGAGTCGAGCGGTTCAGCGTGGTCCGGGCCGTGCAGGCGATCGAACGGTCCGATGTCGCGATCCTGATGGTCGATGGGGCCGAAGGGGTCACGGCCCAGGATGCCCACATCGGCGGCCTCATTGTCGACGCCTACAAGGGCGTCGTCATCGCGGTCAACAAGTGGGACCTGGTCCCGAACAAAGACGTCCGGACTTACGAGGCTTACGTCCGGTCCGAGCTAAAGTTCCTCGACTATGCACCGGTCGTTTTCATATCGGCCAAATTGCGGTGGGGAACCGGGGAGCTGATGGATCAGGTGATCCTGGTCCGAATGGAACGCCAGAAGCGAATCCCGACGGCGGAACTGAACGCCCTCCTGGAAGATATTCTGTTTCGTCACCCGCCCCCCCGCCGGGGGCGCCGGCAGCTCAAAATCTACTATGCAACCCAGGCCGAAACCGACCCACCGACCTTCGTGTTCTTCTGCAACGACCCGGACCTCGTCCACTTCTCATACCAGCGCTACATCGAGAATCAGATTCGGCGGGCATATGCCTTCGTCGGCAACCCCATCCGGCTTCTGTTCCGGGCACGGGCGCGGGAGACCCGCTGACCCATGACCGCCAGAAGCATCCGCTGGGTCTATCTAACCACAGCCCCGAATCAGCTTGTCGCCGAGCTGTGGTGCCAGCTCCTGAGCGCGGCGGGCATTCCCGCCCGCATCGACCCGGCGGATATGCCCCTGTTTCCGGCCCTCGGGCTTGGTACAACGGGTGTTCGGCTACAGGTCCCGGCCAGCCAGGTCGACGCGGCCCGGCTGGTTCTCGCCGGCCTTGAGTTTTCTTCAGGCGACTCCAGTCCCGAGACCCCGCAGAGTCCTGGAGACGCCGAAGCGGCGTCGGAAGACTCCCAAGCTGATGCCCCAGGGTCATCCGGGTTTCGGCCGGAAGGTCCCTGCCGAGGGTCGCCTCATAGTCTTGAATGAGGGCCCCGGTTGGGAGCGCCGGCATCCTGGGCGTCGGTTTGGCCTGCGGCCCACTCCCGGGCCGCCGAATCTCGTCGGCCGGCGCCCCGAAGCAGTGCTTATGTGCCGGTTGTCGAAAAGGGGCCGCTGGCCCCCGGGGACGAGCCGCCGCAGCCCCCGAGAGGGTCTCCCCTGCCTGGAGCTGTTCAGTACCTCTCTTGCCAGGCGCGAGCCGACGGCGCGATAATTGCGCCAGATTGACCGGTACGGGCCCGGAACACCGATGACCAGGGACCAGCGAAGGAGGGAGGACCGGTATATTTTCTTTGCGGCCGCTTCCCTGAGTCTCCTTATGTTCTCCATCGACAGCACCGTTGTAGCCGTCGCCATCCCCGCCATTACACGCGACCTCCAGGCGTCCCTGGTCTGGGTTGGCTGGACCCTCACCGGCTATTCCCTCATTCAGACCGTGGTAATGCCGGTGGCAGGCCGCCTTGGGGAGAGCCTGGGCTTGCTCCGGCTCTTCTTCGCCTCCGTGGTATTATTCACCCTGGGCTCGACGCTTTGCGGGCTGGCCCCGAATATCTACCTGCTGATTTTAGCCCGGGCGATCCAGGCCCTCGGCGGAGGGGGGTTTCTGCCCCTGTCCGCGGCCATCGTGTCCCGGGAGTTCCCCGAATCCCGGCAGCAAATGATCGGCCTCTTCTCAAGCATCTTCCCCCTGGGCGGAGTTATCGGCCCGAACCTCGGCGGCCTGATTCTGCAGTTTGTCTCCTGGCGGGAGATTTTTCTGGTTAATGTCCCCATCGGGATTGTTATCCTGGTGGTGCTGAGCAGGCTTTCCCGGCCCGAGGTCCGAACCCCCAGGTCCGTTGACGTCATCGGAGCCGCCACCTTTGCGGCCGCGATCTTCTGCCTGCTCTCGGCTTTGACGGCCCTGGGGAACAACCCCACTTTGGTCGGCTCCCCGGTGTTCTGGGGCCTTCTGGGACTCGCCAGCATCTTTTTAGGGGCCTTCTGGGCCCATGAGCGTCGAACCCAAGACCCGCTGGTCGACCCGGCCCTGGTCGGCCGCCCCCCGTTTCTGACCGTGAACGTCTACAACCTGATGTTCGGGGCCTGCGTTTTCAGCTTCTTCTCTTTCGTTCCCTACTATGCGGTGGTCCAGTTCGGACTTAGTCCGGTCGAGAGTGGGGCCATTCTGACCCCGCGATCCCTGGTTATGTCGGTAACCGCCACGCTCACCAGCTTTTTTCTGATTCGCCTCGGCTACCGGCTGCCGATGGCTCTTGGTATTGGCATAATCAGCCTCTCCCTCTTTCTCGTCGGCCAGGGCTGGTCAGAAGTGGCTATCGACGGGGTCCGCGTCGGTGCCTTCGGCCTGCTCGCCCTGCAGATGGGTCTGGCCGGACTCGGCATGGGCCTGGCGGCCCCGGCCGGGAACAATGCTGTCCTTGACCTCATGCCCGAGCGGGCGGGGGCTATAACCGGATTGCGGGGCATGTTCCGCTCAACCGGGGGCATCCTGGGAACGGCCGCCGTGGTCCTTATCCTGGAGCTGGTTTCCGACCGGGCAGCCGGACTGCGGGCGACCTTTACGGGGGCGGCCGCACTCCTCGCCGGCTTTGTCCTTCCCCTGGTCTTTCTGATTCCGGATTCGGCCCGGGAACGCCGCCAGGCACGAAGGACCGGAACCATCCCGACCACCGTCCCCGACGACGACTGAGGTCCGGCGAGGCCGGGTCCGCCGGCCGGCCCGTCGCTCCGGCGTCTCGACAGCTCACCGTCCTGGAAATCGTCTTCAGGGTCGGGTCGAGTTCGGAGGTTCAGCTCGAGCGGCTCGGGGCCTCCCCAAGGGTAACGGTGGCAGTAAAGGCTTGCCCGTTCCGGACTGCCTGAACGGTTACCCGGTCCCCCGGCTGGTGCTGGAGAAGCTGCTGAAGCAGGTGGTCGACCGAGTAGACATCGTGGCCGTCGACCGCGGTGATGACGTCCCCAGCCCGGAGGCCGGCCTGGGCCGCCGGACCGTCAGGCTCGACCTGGACAATGAGCGCCCCATAGTCAACGCCGAGTGTTGACCGGCCGCCCGCGTCGGTGATGCGGACCCCAAGGTAAGGGAGGCCGCTCCGGGTGACGCGGCCCTGATTTGCAAGCTGGTTTGCAATCCGTTTCGCCGTGTTTACCGGCACCGCAACTCCCAGACCCTGGGCCGGCACGCCCGCCGGGGCCGCCACCAGGGCGAAGACATCCCGATGTGCGGGGTGCCGGTGCACAATGTCGAGCCCTATATCCACCGGCTGATCCGCAGGGGCCACAAGGTGGCGATCTGCGAGCAGCTCGGGGATCCGGCGGAGGCTCGCCGTCGCCCGGGCAAGCCGCTCCTGCGCCGCGACGTGGTGCGGATCGTCAC
>JAUQQI010000014.1:0-3510 GCA_030549955.1 Chloroflexota bacterium | reverse complement strand
GATGCCGACGACGTTCCCGGCCAGGTCGATGAGGGGTCCGCCGGAGTTGCCGGGATTAATCGCCGCGTCGGTCTGGATCATGGGCTGGGTGTAGCCGTTCTCGGAGCCGGAGATCGGCCGGTTCAGGGCGGAGATTACCCCGACGGTGACCGTGTGGTCGAGGCCGTAGGGGTTGCCGATGGCGGCCACAAACTGGCCCACCTGGAGCTGGGACGAGTCCCCGAGGGGGGCCACCGGCAGGTCCGGGGCGTCAACTTTCAGGACGGCCAGGTCAAAGCCGGGGTCGGACCCCAGGACGCGCGCCTGGAACCGGCGGCCGTCAGCGAGCTCGACGTTGACCGTTCTCGCCCCACCCACCACGTGGGCGTTGGTGAGGATGAGGCCCGAGGGGTCGTAAATCACCCCTGACCCGAGGCCACCACCCGTCCGGATGCTGACAACCGCGGGGCTCACCCGCCGCACGGCGGCAATGAGGTCGGCCTGAAGCTCCGAAGTGGTGGCCGCGGCCGGGAGAGCGCCGGCCGCCCCGGGAGGGAAATACGCCCCGTACACGCCCCAGGCGGTTGCCCCGAGAAGGATACCTACCAGCAGGGCGACCCCAGGCCAGATAACCCGGCGGACAACTTTCCGGAGACGCCGGCTGAGAGACTCAGGCTCCGGCAGCGGTTCGGTGAAAGACTGACCATCCATTGGACTCGCCCCTTTCGCAAATTCGTGAGTAATTTGCATCCCAATCATTCTTGTAGCGCCGAGGGTTTAAAGGCCGGTTAACCGGCAGTTAATCAGGGATGAACTGGCGTCCCGAAGTCGGCCGGCTTATAATGCTGCCGGGAGGTTGTAATCCCCGGAGCCCACCGCGGGCAAGTGGCGGAACTGGCAGACGCGCCGGACTTAGGATCCGGTGGGGCAACCCGTGCGGGTTCGAGTCCCGCCTTGCCCACCCCCCAGACGGTCTCCCGGTCCCCGGCTAACGCCTCCTGGCCGTTCCCACAGACCCCGATGCGGCCCCGGGCGGCCGAACGCTTGCTGAAAGCCCCTCGTGTTAAAATATGACGCAAGATTTCAGGCAACGGGGGAACCCCATGGCGGATGAGGATGAACTGGACCTGAGGCCCATCCTCGATTCCCTTCGCCGCCGCTGGGCCATTATCGTCCTTCTGGCCCTGACCGGAACCGTCTCAGCCCTGGCAGTTACCAGGTTCTTTATCCAGCCCGTCTACCGGTCCACAGCCCGGGTCCTTATCGAATCGGGTCAGCCGCCGGCGCTGACGGCCGCCGGGGCGATGCCGCTGGCCGCCGACACCTACGTTGAGCTGGTTCGGGGCGACTGGCTCCGACGGGAGGTGGCCCGCAGGCTCGGGTTTACCGCCCCGGAGCAGGCGCCTTTCGACCTTGCCGCCCGTTCGGTCCGGGGCACCCAGATGGTCGTCCTGGATGCCGAAAGTCCGGACCCGCAGCTGGCCGGCGATGCGGCGTCGGCCACCCTCTCGGTCCTCCGGGAACTGGTCCGTCAGCGGCAGTCGGAGCGCTTCGCTACCGCCGAGCAGCGCCTGGAGAGCCAGATCGATGAACTTACGGCCGAGCTTAACCGGGTTCGGGCGGCCCTCAACCAGGCCCGTTCGGAGGCCGAGCGGTCGAGTCTTTCCGACCAGCTGAGCCGGCTTCAGGCCGCCCTGGGCCAGCTTCAGGCCAGCTACGGCAACCTCAAGCTGGCGCAGGCCCAGACCGGCGACGTTATTACCGTCCTGGAGCCACCAGCCGTCCCGGAGCGGCCCGTGCGCCCCAGCACCGTCCTGAACGCTGCGGTCGGCGGGTTCCTGGGGCTGCTACTGGGAACCGGCTACGCGGCGGCCATGGCTATGCTTGACCGGCGCTTCAGGTCCGTAAAGGAGGTCGAACGGGCCCTGGGCCTTCCCGTACTGGCGGCCATCTACCGGGGCGAACCCGGCTCTGAGGGGGGGGACCGACCGGAGAATCTTACCGGGTCCTGCGGACCAGCATCCGGTTCTTGGCTGTTGACGGGCCGCTGAAGGTCGTTGCGGTCGGGTCGGCGGAGCCTGAGGCGGGCAAAACGACGGTTACCCTGGGCCTGGCCCGGGCCCTGGCTGCCCTGGGGGACCGGGTGCTGGTGGTGGATGCCGACCTGCGGCGGCCGTCTCTGGAGAGCCTGCTGGGGCTCGGCCGGTCCCCCGGCCTTGCCGACTGGCTGGTTAATGCCGGGCTTGAGCCGCAGCAAGTCCTCCATCGGGTCGATGGTGGGGTGTGGGTGCTGACGGCCGGGACGCCGGCGCCGAATCCGGGCGACCTGGTCGCCTCCCGCCGGTTTGGGGAGCTTATCCGGTCCCTGGCCGGGGAGTTCGATGCGGTGGTTGTCGACACCCCTCCGGCGGCGGCTGGGGCTGATCTTTTCAACGTGGCGGCGGCCAGCGATGGGGTGGTGCTGGTGGTCAGCCTGGGTCTAACCGACCGGGAGGAAGCAGGTCGGCTGCTAAGCCAGCTCAGGACGGAGGGACTGCGGGTTCTGGGGGTCGTGGTGAACCGGGTCGAGCCCAAAGGGGCCGGCTACTACAGCTACTACGGAAGCCGCCGCCGGGGTTTCGGATTGCGGTCGGGGTGGCTAAGTTTCAGGCTGCGCCGTAGCTGGAAGGAGCCTGCCCAGCGGTCAGGATGAACCTGGCGGCCGAAAGCGGGGGCCCGCCTTGGGGGTCGGACGGGGCGGCATCGGCCAATGCCCGGCCGCCCCGGGTCCTTGACGTAATCGCACGGATGTGCTAGGTTCAACCGGGGTGATGGTCCGGCCGGAGTATGTCGAAGTTCGGGTCAAGGCGGCCCTCAACCGGGTCCGGGGCATGCCGTTCCGGTGGTCCCTTAACCCCTACCGGGGCTGCTGGCATGGTTGCGCTTACTGTTACGCGCGGGTCACCCACGCCTATTACGACCTGGACCCGGGCGCCGACTTCGAGCGGATAATCTTTGTCAAGGTGAACCTGCCGGAAATTCTTCAGGCCGAACTCCTTCGGCCGGGCTGGAAGGCCGAGCGGGTTGCCATCGGGACGGCGACGGACCCTTACCAGCCTGCCGAGGCCCGGTACCGGGTCACCCGCCGCTGTCTCGAGGTCTTTGCCCGGCGGGTGAACCCGTGCTCGGTGACCACCAAGGGGACGCTGGTTATCCGCGACCTGGACCTTTGCCAGGAGCTGGCCCGGGTGACCGAGTTCAGCGTGAACATCAGCCTGATATCCCTCGACGGGGACCTCTCGCGGCGCCTCGAGCCCCGCACCCCACCCCCAGCCAGCCGGCTCCGGGCTGTCGAGCGGCTGGCGGCCGCGGGCATCCGGGTCAACATTTTCCTGGCGCCGATCCTGCCGGGTTTGACCGACCGGCCGGAAGACCTGGCAGCCGTGGTCCGAGCCGCGGCCGACCACGGTGCGGCCGGGGTTTACCCCGGCGTGCTCCGGCTCGGGCCGGCAGTGAGGGAAGTCTTCCTGGGCGGGGTCGGTGAGGAGGTTC
>JAUQQI010000116.1 GCA_030549955.1 Chloroflexota bacterium | reverse complement strand
CGGAGCCCTGGCTGCCTGCTCAATCCGGCCGGCGTCGTAAAGCACGAGCCCGATGTACCGGATCCGGCCGACGCAGGCGTGGAAGCAGGCCGGCGGCTGACCGGTCTCAAGCCGGGGGTAGCAGAGGATGCACTTTTCGGACTTGCCCGTTGCCCAGTTAAAGTAGACCTTTTTGTAGGGGCAGCCCGAGATGCACATCCGCCAGGCCCGGCACTTGTCCTGGCCAATAAGCACGATGCCGTCCTCGCCCCGCTTGTAAATCGCCCCGGCCGGGCAGGCCGCAACGCAGCCCGGGTTCAGGCAGTGGTTGCAGATGCGCGGCAGGTAGAAGAACGCAACCCGCAGCACCTCCCGCATCTGCATCCGCTCCTCTTCGGTCCACCCGTCCAGGTTCGGGTCGTTGGCGGCGTAGACTGTCGACCCGCCCAGGTCGTCATCCCAGTTCGGGCCGTACTCGATGGTGTCGATGTACTTGCCGGTCACCATTGAGATCGCCCGGACGGCGGGCTGGTCGTCGCCCTCAGGGGCATCGAAGAGATTCTGATAGTCATAGGTCCAGGGCTCATAGTAGTCGTCCAGGGCCGGAAGGTATGGGTTGTAGAAGATATTGACCAGGGTGCCAAACTTGCCCTGGAGCCTGAGCTTAAGCTTGTTGCGTTTCTCGTCAAGGACCCAGCCGCCGCGATAACGCTCCTGGTCCTCCCACCGGAACGGGTACCCGGTACCGGGTTTTGTTTCGACGTTGTTCCACCACATGTACTCGGCACCCTTGCGGTCGGTCCAGATGTTCTTGCAGGCGATGCTGCAGGTGTGACAACCGATGCACTTGTCCAGGTGAAAGACCATCGAAACCTGCGCCCGAATATCCATTTAGTGACCCTCCTCCCAATCTTCAAAATCATGGAGCTCGTCCCGGTCGCTGAGGTCGGCGCCCGGCCGGTGGACCCAGCCCCTCCGGCCGTGGGTCCCGCTCCCGGCCGGATGGGGGGCCACGAAACCCCGCCGGGCCTCCTCCTCGGTCGGCTCCCGGATCCCGACCACGTCGACCTCAAAGACGAGCTCCATCCCGGCGAGGGGATGGTTGGCGTCAACCAGGGCCATCCCCTCATCCTCAAGGACCTCCGTAACCATAAAAGTCTCGACCCGCCCGTCCTCGGTCCGGCCCTGGAAGACCAGCCCCTCCTCGATTTTCTTAAGGCCCAGGGCCGCCCGCAGGTCGTCAATGGGGACCTTCTGCTGGAGCTCCCGCCGGCGCGGCCCGTAGGCCTCCTCAGGCGGCAGGACGACCTTGAAGCTTTCGCCGACCCGCCGGCCTTCCAGGGCCTTCTCCAGACCCGGGATGACCTGCCCGGACCCGTGCAGGTACTCCAGGGGCGGGTCGTTCCAAAGGGGCGACCGGCCGTGCCGGAGGATGCCGTTGACCTTCAACATGTAGTAGATGGCCACGACTTTGCCCCTGGTAACAACCTGCTCATCCCGCCGCCTCAGCTGGCCGACATCGCCGAGCAGGAAGATCGGCTGGGCGGTGCCCCTGCCGTCAGGGTTCGGGTTTGGGGTCGGAAGCCGGTCCGCCATCCCTACCACTCGAGCTTCTCCATCTTCCGAACGAGGACGTGGGTGTCCCGGGTCATGATCCCGATGGGGCCCCAGTAGTTGAAGCCGTAGGTGAACTGGGCGTAGCCGCCGGCCAGCTCCACCGGGTTTATCCGGGTCCGGGTCAGGCTGTTGTGGCCGCCGCCCCGCCGGCCCCGTTCCTGCGATTTGGGGATGTAGACGGTCCGCTCGACGGCGTGGTAGTAGAGGCAGGTGCCGGGCTGAATCCGGGCGCTGACGCAGGCCCGGGTCACCACAACCCCGTTGTCGTTGTACACCTCGACCCAGTCGTTGTCCTTGATGCCGACCCGCTCGGCATCCTTGTCGTTGATCCAGACCGGGTCCATGCCCCGGGAGAGGGTGAGCATCCGGTGGTTGTCCTTGTAGGTCGAGTGAATGTTCCACTTGCCGTGGGGCGTGATGTAGTTGAGAATGAGACACTTATCGTCGACCCGGCTGTTGATGATGTCCCCGGTCTTGCGCCAGTCGAGCTTCGGTTTGTGGGTTGGCAGGGCCTCATCGAAGTCCAGGTACCACTCGTGGTCGATATAAAGCGTCTGCCGGCCCGTAAGGGTCCGCCAGGGCACCAGCCGCTCGACGTTAAGACACCAGGCCGAGTAGGCCCGGCCGTTGTTGACGATGCCGGTCCAGCAGGGGCTGGTGAGGGTCCGGCGCGGCTGGCGGGTGATATCACCAAAGGTCACCCGGTGGGCCCGGTTCGGCTCGGCCAGGTCGGCCAGGGGCACCCCGGTCCGCTCCTCCTCTTCTTTGAAGGCGTGGTAGGCGACCTCGCCGTTGGTCTCCGGGGCAAGGTGGAGCAGGACATTGGCCGCATCCAGCGGGTCCTCCAGGCTCGGGTAGCGCCGGCCGTCCCACTCCACACACCGGACCCGCCACGGGTCGGGGAAGTCGGCGACCTTGCCGAGCTCGAGGAGCTCGTCGTAGAACTGCTCGATGTTGATGTGGACGCCGTTGCCGCTTATCCCGTCCTGGCGGATGAGCGGGCCCAGGGAGATAAAGCGCCGGTAAAGATTGACGTAGTCCCGCTCAACGACCCGCAGGTGCGGCATCGTCTTGCCCGGAACCGGCTCGGTCTCGCCCTCCGCCCAGTCCAGGACCCGGGGCTGGGCAAGCTCATCGGGCGTATCATGCATGAGGGGCGTGGCCACCAGGTCCCTTACCGGCTGGGGGAACACCAGCGGGGCAAGCTCACTGACTTTCCGGGCAACCGACTTGAAGATATCCCAGTCGGTCTTGGACTCCCAGGCCGGTGGGGCCGCCTCGCCGAGCGGGTGAACAAAGGAGTGCAGGTCGGTGGTGTTAACGTCATTCTTTTCGTACCAGAAGGCCGTCGGCAAAACGATGTCCGAATAAAGGGCCGAAGAGTCCATCCGGAAGTTGATGTCGATGACCAGGTCCATCTTCCCCCGCGGGGCCGGCTCCCGGTAGCGAACAACCCGGGTCTTGCCCCCGGCCCGCTCCGGGGCAACGGCGTTGTCGTGGGTGCCCAGGTAGTGGCGCAGGAAGAACTCGTGGCCCTTGGCACTCGACTGGATAGCATTGCCCCGCCAGATGAACCAGACCCGGGGCCAGTTCTCGGGGGCGTCGGGGTCCTCAACCGCAAACCGGAGCTTGCCCTGCCTGAGCTGGTCGACAACCCACTGGATAATCTCGGCATCTGTCTTGCACCCGGCCCGCTCGGCATCCCGGATGATTTCAAGGGGGTTGCGGTTGAACTGCGGGTACCAGGGCATCCAGCCCAGCCTGACGGCCTTTGCCACCAGGTCGACGGCGTGGCCCTTCGCCCAGCGGGCCTCCGGGGGCACGCTATCGTAATCGGTAAACTCGGCCTCATACCGCCACTGGTCGCTGTTTACGTAGTGCCAGGTGGGGGTCTGCTGGCGCCTGGGCGGCTTGACCCAGTCGAGGGCAAAGGCCAGGCTCACCCAGGGGGCAATGAGCGTGAGCTTCTCCTGGCCGACGTAGTGGTTCATGCCGCCGCCATTGCGGCCGCAGCACCCGCAGAGGATCAGGGCGTTAATGACGGCCCGGTAGATCAGATTGTTATGGTACCAGTGGTTGACGCTGGCCCCGATGATGACCATCGACCGCCCCTGGGTCACCTCGGCGTTGTGGGCAAACTCCCGGGCAAACCTGGTGACGGTGGCGCGGCCGATGCCGGTGAACTTCTCCTGCCAGGCCGGGGTGTACGGCACGTCATCGTCGTAGTCGCGCGGAAAGTCGCCGGGGAGGCCGCGGCTGATGCCGAAGTGGGCCATGTGCAGGTCGAAGGCGGTCGTCACCAGAATCGTCGAGCCGTCCTTAAGCCGCAGGCGCCTGGCCGGCACGCCCCGCCAGAGCATCTGCTTCTCGGCGTGGGCATAGAAACCGACCTTGACAATCTCGTCGTGCTCGCCCAGGAAGGAAAGGACCGGGTCGATGGGACTGTCGTCGAGGCCGTCCTCCATCTTGAGGTTCCACTTGCCCCTTTCTTTGTCCCAGCGGAAGCCGACCTGACCCTTGGGCATCCGGGGCTCGCCGCTGAGCCGGTCGAAGACGACCATCTTCCAGTCGCCATTGGTGACCTCAGCGTAGCGGGCAAGCCGATTAGCCCGGACCAGCTTGCCCATCCGGTAGCCGCCAGGGACCGGTATAAGCTCGACCAGGAACGGTAAGTCGGTGTAGCGCTTGACGTAATCAACAAAGTAGGGCACCTGCCGGTCGACGTAGAACTCCTTAAGGATGACGTGGTTTACGGCCATCCAGAAGGGCAGGTCCTGCCCGGCCTTGATGGGGATCCACCAGTCAGAATACTTGGCCACCTGGCTGAAGTCCGGCGAGATGACGACGAACTTGGCCCCTTCGTGCCGGGCCTCCGAGATGAAGTGGACGTCCGGGGTCCGGGTCATGTTGAGGTTGGAGCCCATGCTGACGATGAACTTGCCGTTGTACCAGTCGGCGCTCTCGCACACATCCGTCTGGTCGCCCCAGACCTCCGGGAAGGCGTTGGGCAGGTCGGCGTACCAGTCGTAGAAGCTCATGTTAAAGCCGCCGAAAAGCTGCAGGAACCTCGACCCGGCGGCGTAAGACAGATAGGACATGGCCGGAATCGGCGAGAAGCCGGCGACCCGGTCGGGGCCCCACTTCCGGGCGGTGTAGAGGCAGGCCGCGGCAATCAGCTCGAGGACCTCATCCCAGGAGGCCCGCTGGAAGCCGCCCTTGCCCCGGGCCCACTGGTAGCGGCGCCGCTTTTCTTCGTCCTCGACAATCGAGGCCCAGGCCTCGACCGGGTTCGTATGCCGGGCCCGGGCCTCCCGCCAGTAGTCGAGGAGCCGGCCCCGGACATACGGATACTTGACCCGGATCGGGCTGTAGACGTACCAGGAAGCGGAGATTCCCCGCTGACAGCCCCGGGGCTCGTAAGGGGGAAGCTTCGATTCGAGCAGCGGATAATCCGTCTGCTGCATCTCCCAGGTGATGATGCCGTCCTTAACGTAGACGGCCCAGGAGCAGCCGCCGGTGCAGTTGACCCCGTGGGTGCTCCGAACGACCCGGTCGTGGGCCCACCGGTTCCGGTAGAACTCTTCCCAGACCCTTTGCTTCGGATTTACGAGGTCCTGAATCCAGCCCATCTTAATGGCCTCCTCTCAGTTCAGACCCTATTGATACCCAAGCCAGCGGCGGCGCAATCCGCCGGCCAGCCGGTTGCGCCAGTAGACGGTGGCCACGCCGGCCAGGAGGGCCACCCCGGCCACCGCAATGGCCCCAAGCTGCCAGACCAGCTGGAGTGGCCGCTCCCCGACCGAGGCCTGCTGCAGGAAGGCGGTTACGTCGGCCAGTTCCTGCGGGGTCAGCGGCTTCTGGGGCCAGACCGAGCTCATCACCGGGGTACCTGGGGCGCTGACAAAACTGGCCAGACCCTGCGGCCCGCCGTAGCGGTCGACAACCCCGGTCAGGTCGGGGCCCAGCAGACCCCCGCCCAGGGCGCCAATTCCGGCGACGCTGTGACAGGCCAGGCAAGCCGGCCCGCCGTTCTGGAACCGGTCGACCCCGGTGAAGAGGTTCTTGCCCCGGACCGGGTCCCCGGCCGGGAGCTGCAGGGCGGCCGCCGGCGCCGGAGCCTGTCCGGTGGTGGCCGCCTCCACGTAGCTGATGACGGCGAGCACTTGGTCCCGGCTCAGGCCAAGGTTCGGCATCGCGACGTTGTTGTACTGACGCAGCAGTTGCGTGGCGATGGGGTCGCCCCGGGCGAGCATCTGGTCAGGGGCCAAAATCCACTGCTCAAGCCAGGCGCGGTCCCGCCGCTGGGTCACCCCCTTCAGGTCCGGGCCGACCCGGTCGCCCTGGCCGATGGTGTGGCAACCGATACATTTTTGCTGGAAGATCTGCTGACCTTGCTCGACTGGGGGCTGGGCAAAGACGGAGAAAGCAAGCCCTGCGGTTAAAGCGGCCGTTGCCGCGGCCGCCAAGACCCGGTAAAATTTGACCTTCATCGCCGTCACACCGCCAATAGTTTTTCTGCAGCTATCGGGGGCTGACCCCCAGACCACCGCTATACCTGTCAACTTCTTAACCACACCAACTTCCAAAGGGCTTCCAGCCCCGGCCTTGACACCCGCTCGGCGCCGGACTATTATTTAACTGGCGTACCCCACCCCCGGGGGTTGGGTATACTGTTGATAGAAGGAGCCGGTATGGACCCGCAGGTTCGGGCCGAAGCCATCAGGCGCCTAAATTACATTGAGGGCCATATTGCCGGGATCCGGCGGATGGTCGAGGAGGACAAGTACTGTGTGGATGTCCTCCGCCAGACCCTCGCCGTTCGCCGGGCCATCGAGCGTCTCGAAAGCCTGGTTCTGGCCGGCCATCTCCGGACCTGCGTCGTCGATGGCATTCGCGCCGGCGACGCCGACCGGATCACCGGCGAGCTCATCGAGATCTTTAACCTCAACATCCGGAGGACGGGCGGTGACGAAGGCTAACCTTTCGAAGCCGCAGACTATCGAGCTCCCCATCCGGGGAATGACCTGCGCCTCGTGCGTGGTTCGGGTCGAGCGGGCCCTGCGCCGGGTTGAGGGGGTGCGGTCAGCCTCGGTCAATCTTGCCACCGAGCAGGCCACCGTTGAGGTTGAACCCGGCGTCGACCTGGCCAGGCTCAAGCTTGCCGTCGAGGAGGCCGGCTACGAAGTCGCCCCGGCGCAGGTAACCCTCCGCGTCAGCGGCATGACCTGCGCCTCCTGTGTGGCCCGGGTTGAGCGGGCGCTGAAGCGGGTGCCGGGGGTCCTTGATGCCCGGGTCAACCTGGCCGCTGAGACTGCCACGGTGGACCACCTGCCGGGGGCCGTCACGGTGGGTGATCTGAAGGCTGCGGTTGAGGCGGCCGGTTACGGGGCCGAGGAGTTGCGGCGGCCCGAAGAAGCGGCTTTTGACCGGGAGCATGCCGCTGAGCTCCGGGACATGCGTCGGCGGTTCGTTTTTGCGGCGGCAATAGCCGTCGTTACCTTCGTCCTCACGATGCTGGCAGCCCACAGCCGCCACCCCCTGACCACCGGCATCGGGCCGGTGGACCAGCTTATTGAGGTCCTCGCCCACCCGGTTGCCCTCGTGTTCGGCCAGAACCCCTTTGTTTTGAACCTCCTTCTGCTGGTGCTGGCAACCCCGGTCCAGTTCTGGGCCGGCTGGCGGTTCTACCGGGGCGCCTGGGGCGCCCTCCGGCACCGCACAGCCGACATGAATACCCTGATTGCGGTGGGCACGAGTGCCGCTTATTTTTACAGTGCCCTGGCGACCTTCTTCCCGGGCTGGTTCGTGGCCGGCGGGGTTGTCCCCGACGTCTACTTTGACACGTCGGACACCATTATCGCCCTGATCCTTCTGGGCCGCTATCTGGAGCTCCGGGCCCGGGTCCAGACCTCGGCGGCAATCCGGAAGCTCATAGGCCTCCAGCCCCGGACAGCTCGCCGGCTGAGCAACGGGCTCGAACAAGAAATCCCGGTCGAGGCGGTCCGGGTCGGCGACCTGCTCCTGGTCCGGCCGGGCGAGCGGGTCCCGGTTGATGGGGTTGTGGTGGATGGCGCCTCGACGGTGGATGAGTCAATGGTGACGGGTGAGAGTATGCCCGCCGAGAAGGTTCCTGGTGGCCGGGTTATCGGGGGCACGGTGAACCTGGCCGGGGCCTTAGTGATTCGGGCGACAGCTGTGGGTGAGGGAACGGTGCTTGCCCGCATCATCCGCCTGGTCCGGGAGGCCCAGGGCAGCAAGGCCCCGATCCAGCGACTCGTTGACCAGGTCTCCGCCGTGTTTGTTCCGGCCGTCATCGGGGTCGCGGCCCTCACCTTCGGGTTCTGGCTGGCCTTCGGGCCGGAGCCGGCCTTCACCCCGGCCATGCTCCGGGCGATTGCGGTGCTCATCATCGCCTGCCCGTGTGCTCTGGGCCTGGCGACGCCGACGGCGATTATGGTCGGGACCGGTCGGGGAGCCGAATCTGGGATCCTGATCCGAAATGCTGAGGCCCTCGAACGGGCCCATCGTCTGGACACCATCGTCCTGGATAAAACCGGGACCCTGACCGCCGGCCGGCCCGAGGTTGTGGCCGTCCACCCGGTCAACGGCCTGGCCCCCGTCGAGCTTCTTGGGCTTGCGGCCGCGGCCGAGCGCCGGAGCGAACACCCCCTGGCCCGGGCAATCCTGCGCCGGGCTGAGGCCGAGGGGCTGAGCGTTCCGGAGCCGGCGGACTTCCGGTATCGGCCCGGTTGGGGGGTGGAGGCGGTGGTTGACGGCCGCCGGGTTCTGGTCGGGGGCGACCGGCTCCTGGCCGAGGTCGGTGCCGGGGCCGATGGGCTGGGCCCGAACCTGGAGGCGGCCCGACGTCGGGGTCAGACGGCCGTCTTCGTCGTTGTCGATGGCCGCCTGGGTGGCCTGGTGACCCTGGCCGATACCCTTAAGCCGGGCACCCGGGAGGCGGTCGAGGCCTTCCACCGGCTCGGCCTGGACGTCATTATGGTCACCGGCGACAATCGGCAAACGGCCGAGGCCATTGCTGCCGAGGCGGGGATAAGTCGGGTCATCGCTGAAGTGCTACCGGAAGACAAGGCCCGGATTGTCCGGGAGCTGCAGGCCGAAGGCCGTCGGGTTGGCATGGTCGGGGACGGCATTAACGATGCCCCGGCCCTGGCCGCCGCCGACGTCGGCATTGCCATCGGCACCGGAACGGATGTCGCCATGGAGACGGCGGATATAACCCTTGTGGGAGGCGACCTCCGGCTCGTGGTTACGGCCATCGCCCTGTCCCGGGCGACGGTCAGGACGATCCGGCAGAACCTCTTCTGGGCTTTCGTCTACAACGTCGTGCTGATCCCGGTAGCTGCGGGGGTGCTGGTGCCCTTCGGCGGCCCGGCCCTCAACCCGATGCTCGCTGCCCTGGCGATGGCCTTCAGCTCGGTGTCGGTGGTGAGCAACTCGCTCCGGCTGCGGCGGTTCCGTCCGGCGGTGGCAGCCTGAGGCTACCGGCTAGCCCGTGCTCGAGGCGGCGATGGCGCTGTAGTCGTCGAGGGGCATGGCCCGCCGGATCAGGTCGAGGTGTTCGAGGGCCAGCCCGGCCCCGATCGCTACACAGCTCAGCGGGTCGTCGGCGACGTAGCACGGGACCCCCGTCTCCAGGGAGATGAGCCGGTCGATATCCCGGAGCAGGCTGCCGCCCCCGGTCAGCACAATGCCCCGGTCCACCACATCGGACGCAAGCTCAGGTGGGGTCGCCTCCAGCACAGCCTTGACGGCGGCCACAATCTGCTGGAGGGGTTCCACGATGGCCTGGGCAACTTCGTTCGAGCTTATCTGGATGGTCTGGGGCATGCCCGTCACCTGGTCCCGGCCCCGCACTTCCATTACGAGCTGCTCATCGCGGGGCAGGGCCGAGCCGATTTTTATCTTAATCTCTTCCGCTGTCCGCTCACCAACCACGAGGCCGTACCGGCGCTTGATGTACGTTGCAATGGCCTCGTCCAGGTGGTTTCCCCCAACCCTGACCGACTTGGAAACAACAATACCATACAGGGAGATAACCGCGGCATCGGTCGTGCCGCCGCCGATGTCGACAACCATGTTCCCGGTCGGTTCGCCCACCGGAATCCCGGCCCCGATGGCCGCCGCCAGGGGCTCGGGTATGACGTAGGCCGGCCGCCGCGCCCCGGCCTGTTCGGCGGCGTCCCGGACGGCCCGGTATTCGACCGACGTGACCCCGGCGGGGACGCAGACCATCACCTCAGGCTTGAAGAGGCGAAAGCCGCCCGCAACCTTGCCGATAAAGTACCGGAGCATCGCCTCGGTTACCAGGTAGTCGGCAATAACCCCGTCCCGGAGGGGGCGGATCACCTGAATGGTGGCCGGGGTTCGGCCCAGCATCTGTTTCGCCTCGTTCCCCACGGCCAGGATCCGTTTGTCGTGAAGGGCTACGGCCACCACTGACGGCTCGTTAATAACCACCCCCTTGCCCTTGACGTACACCAGGACGTTGACCGTGCCCAGGTCAATGCCGATTCGCTTTGTCAACATGCCTGTTAATCCACCCTTTCGATCACTGCCCCAAGTTGCCTTAGTTTTATATCAAATTTCTCGTAGCCCCGGTCCAGGTGGTAGATGTTCCGGATGAGGGTTGAGCCCCGGGCCACCAGCCCCGCCAGGACCAGGGCGGCCCCAGACCGGATGTCCAGTGCGCTCACCTCGGCCCCGAAGAGGGGAGTGCGGCCCCGGATCAGTGCCGTCTGGCCGCTCACCTCGATATCGGCCCCCATTTTGCGCAACTCGTATACGTAGAGCAATCGATTATCGTAAACGCGTTCGTGGATTACGCTTATGCCTTCGGCCTGGGTTAAAAGCACCCCCATAACCGACTGCAGGTCGGTGGCAAACCCCGGATACGGTACGGCCTGAATGTTGACGGCCCGGAGGGGCCGGCGTCCCCGGACGATGATGAAATCCTCCCCGGTCAGGACCTCAGCCCCCGCCTCCCGAAGTTTCCAGGTCAGGGCAAGGAGGTGCTCGGGGATGCAGCCTTCGATGGTCACCTCGTCCCCGGCCAGGGCAGCGGCGATGGCGAAGGTCCCGGCCTCGATCCGGTCGGGGATAAGCCGCCAGCGGGTTCCGTGGAGGCGGTCGGCGCCCCTTATCCTGACCACGCTGGTTCCGGCCCCCGTCACCTCCGCCCCCATGGCGTTCAGCATGCCGGCCAGCTCGACGACCTCGGGCTCCTGGGCGGCGTTCACGATAATAGTCTCGCCCCGGGCCCTCGCCGCGGCCATGACCAGGTTCTCCGTCCCCGATACGCTCGGGTAATCCATAAACACCTGGTTGCCCCGAAGGCATTCGGCTTCGCAGTGGTAAATGCTGTCCTCAAACCTGACCCGGGCGCCCAGGGCGTCAAAGCCGGCCAGGTGGACGTCGATGGGTCGCTGGCCGATGACATCCCCGCCCGGCGCGCACGATGCCGCCCGCCCGAGCCGGCCGAGCAGGGCCCCGACGACGAGGAAACTGCCCCGGAGGCGCTGAACGAGGTGGGCCGGGGCGGTGTGGTTGGTCAGGTTCGCGGCCCGGATCCGGAGGGTATGCTCTTCGACCCATTCGACTTCGGCGCCCAGGGACCGCAAGACGGCCGCCTGGACCTCCACGTCGTCGATGTGGGGAACATTTTCCAGGTAAACGTCGTCGGGGGTCAGCAGGGCCGCGGCCATGAGGGGCAGGGCCGCGTTCTTTGCGCCGCTGACCCGCACACTGCCCCCGAGGCGGGCCCCGCCGCTGATGACGAAGGCGCCGTCTTTACTCCCGGTCGGCACGCCCTATTCGCCGGCCTCCGCCGTGGCGCGCGGGAGCCGCTCCCGGCGTCGGCGGCGCTCCGCAACCCGCATCCGGACCAGTGCCCGCTGGAGGGCAACCCTGGCCCGGGCGATCTCCTCCTCGGTGGTTGCCCGCCGCAGGCTCTCCTCCGCCCGCCGCCGGGCCGCCTCGGCCCGGGCGATGTCGATTTCCTCGGCCCGCTCGGCCGTATCGGCCAGGACAACAACCTTGTCCGGCATGACCTCAAGAAAGCCCCCGCTCACGGCCATGCTGATCTCTTCCCCTTCCCGGCGAACAACCAGTTCCCCGGGTTTGAGCATGGTCAGCAGGGGGGCGTGCTTCGGCAGGACC
>JAUQQI010000153.1 GCA_030549955.1 Chloroflexota bacterium | reverse complement strand
TAGAGGTTCAGGCCGACCGGGGGCGTGATCAGCCCCGCTTCCATGTTCATGGTGATAACGATGCCCAGGTGGATCGGGTCAATGCCGACAGCGGTTGCGATCTCGTGGAAGATAGGCGCCATGACCAGGATGATGGGGGCCGGGTCAAGGAAATCGCCGGCGAGGATGAGAATGATGTTAATTATAAGCAGGACCTGCCAGGACTCCAGATTTCCGCTCAGTACCGCCTGGCTTATCTTCTTCGGTAGCTGGTCCACGGTCAGGAGAAATGCAAAGAGCTGGGCCATGGTAATGATGAACATCAGCATGGCCATCTGCCGGCCGGTCCGGATGAAGATGCCCACGAAGTCCCGGGGTTTGAGCTCCCGGTGGACGAGCATCCCGACCAGAATGCCGACCACGACGGCGACCCCCGCCGCTTCGGTCGGGGTGAACACGCCGCCGTAGATGCCGCCGATGATGACCGCCGGGAGGCTCAGGCTGGGAATGGCCTCGGCTGTTGCTTGAAAGCGCTCTCGCCAGCCGGCCGGCGGCAGCTTCGGGAACCGCCGGATGCGGGCGACCACATAGGAGACCAGGGCGAGGTTGAAGGCGAGAAGGAGGCCGGGCAGGATACCGGCAATAAAGAGCTTGCCGACGGATTCTTCGGTCACGAACCCGTAAAGGATGAGGGGGATGCTCGGCGGAATCATGATGCCCAGGGCCCCGGCCGTCGCCTGCGAGCCCACGGCAAAGTTGCGGTCGTAGCCCTGTTTGATCATGGCCGGGATCATGATGCTGCCGATGGCGGCGACGGTGGCCGGGCTCGAGCCGGAGACTGCCGCAAAAAGGGCGCAGGCGGCGATGCCGGCGATGGCAAGTCCCCCGTCCAGGTGGCCAAGCCAGGCGTTCGCGAGCCGGATCAGCCGCTGGGAGACGCCGCCGGCGGCGAAGATATTGCTGGCCAGCAAGAAAAACGGCACAGCCATCAGGGGGAAGCTGTCGAGATTGGTGAAAATCTTCTGGGGGATTGCCGTGAGGGGTATCGTCGTGAAGTAATACAGGATGACGCTTGAGCTTATTCCCAGGCTGAAGGCGATTGGGAAACCCAGGTAGAGCAAAACGAACAGCAGGATGAAGACGAGCCAGACCACCTAATGGCCCTCCGAAACTTCGGCGGCCTTAAGTTCATCCAGGATCGCCTGGCCAGACATCCTGAGCCGGCGGACGAACTGCTGGGCCAGGTGCAGGGTCATCAGGCCCATTCCGACCGGGACGCTGGAGTAAGGAATCCAGCGGGGAATGAGCATCTCGGCCGTCACCTGGCCGGTCCCCATCGAGAAGAGAACGAGCTCGACCCCGAGCCAGGTTACGGCCGCCGTGAAGAGGCCCGAGACAACGATGCCAGAAAGCAGGACCGCTTTGAAGACCGGCGGGGGGAACCGGCGGACCCAGACGTCAATGCCGATGTGGATGCCCGACTTTATGCCGGCGGCCGCCCCGACCATTGCCGCCCAGATGATGGCAAAGTTCGTAAGCTCCCCGCCCCAACCCGTTGAACCCCCGAAAATGTAGCGGAGTATCACTTCGAGAAAGGTCGCAATAACCCCGACCGTCAGCCCAAGGGCAACGACGGCCGTCTCAACGTGGTCAAGAAGCCGGTCGAAAAACCGCAGGACCTGCACCGGGTTTCTGGGGGGCCGGCGGCCGTTTAGGGCCGCCGGCCTGTCCCCTCCTTGACCTTTAGCGAGTTTTGCCCAGCGACGCCAGCTTCTGGAGGGTCTGCTGGCTTATTCGGCCCTGAGAGACCCACTCCCGCTGGACCTGTTCACCGGCTACCCGCCAGAGGGCCGCCTCCTCCGGGGTCTGAACATGGATCTCCAGGCGGCCGCTCGCCTTTATTTTTTCGAATGCGACCCGGTTCTCCTCGGCGGCCAGCTCATTTCCGTACTTCGTCGCTTCCTTTAGGGCCTCGAAAAGCACCTGGCGGGTCCGGGAATCCAGGCTGTCCCACCACTGGGCGTTGGTGGCGACCCCATAGAGGAGGATAACTGCCCCCTCCGAGCTGGTGGCGTAGCGCTGGACCTCGTGGAACTTCTGGGTATAGATGTTGTTCCAGGTGTTGAACTGGCCGTCGACGACCCCCTGCTGGAGGGCGCTAAACACCTCGGAGAAGGCCATGACTACCGCTGAGCCACCCAGAGCCTTAACAAATGCTTCATCCGGCTTGCCCGAGGTCCGGAACTTCTGGCCCTTGAAGTCGTCGGGCACAATCAGGGGCCGTTTGCTGCTCGAGAAGTGCTTCCACCCGTTCTCCCAGATCGCCAGGCCCAGCAGGCCCTTCGGCCGGAGCTTCTCAAAGAGCTCCCTGGCCACCGGGTTGTCGGGGTCTTCGAACTGCTTGAAGCCTTCAACGCTGGAGAAGACATAAGGCAGGGCCGTGGCCTCCCACTCCGACACCAGTACGCCGAACTTGTCGGTTCCAGGAGCAATGAAGTGGATCGCCCCGGTCTGGAGGGCCTCAATCTCTTCGCCGTCCTTGTAAAGCTCCGAGTTGGGGAAAACCTGGATTTCGATGGCGCCGTTGGTTCGCTCCCGAACAAGCTGCGCAAACCGCTCGGCTGCCTTGTGTTTCGGCGTATCCCGAGCAACGACATGGTTAAACTTGAGGGTCATCTTCGGGAAACCTGTTTCGCCGGGGCCGACCGCCGGGGCCGGCGCGCCCCGCTGCGGGGCACAGGCGCTGATGACCGCGACTAGCAGCGACAACAAAAGGACAACCGCGGTATAGACAGAAATCCGACTCCAGCTCAAGGGGAACCTCCTTCCTACAAGGAAGACATCACCTGTCTGGGGTAATCTTAGCCAAGTTTTCGCCTACCGTCAAGTCGCTGCCCCAGGCCGGATTTGCGTCGTGCGACGGCTTGTGGTATAGTGGTGGATGAATGGGCTGGAGAGCCCGCCTTTAAATCAGTCCGGCGAGGCTGGTAAGGCGGGGCACGGAATCGACCTCCCCCCGTTGAGCCTGTGCCTCAACCTGCCGGCCCCGGACAGCCTGATGGTCTGGTTCCGGTGGCCGAAGTTGTTTTGCTCAACCGCACCGACATTCGGCGCGCCCTGACGCGCATCGCCCACGAGGTCGCGGAGCGCAACCAGGGCACGGCCGACCTGGTCCTGGTCGGCATGCGGACCCGGGGCGTTCCCCTCGCCCGCCGGCTCGCCCGCATCCTCGCCGAAATCGAAGGCCGCCCCATCCCTGTCGGCGAGCTGGATGTGACCCTCTACCGCGACGACCTTACCGTCCGGGGCCTGCGACCCGCCCTCCAGCAGACTGACATTCCCGTTGACATCACCGGGAAAGTTGTCGTCCTGGTGGACGATGTGCTCTACACCGGCCGGACGGTCCGGGCGGCTCTGGATGCTCTGATGGACTTCGGCCGGCCCCGTCGGGTTCAGCTGGCAGTTCTGGTTGACCGGGGCCACCGGGAACTGCCCATCCGGGCCGACTACGTCGGCAAGAACGTCCCAACCTCCCGCCGGGAGGAAATCCAGGTTCGGCTGGAGGAGGTGGACGGAACCGACGAGGTGTTGCTCATTAAACCCGAAGAGTAAAGGGGGTTGCCTTGGAGCTGAAAATCCTGAGCCCGGGACCGACCAAAGCCGGCTCACTCCTGCCAGATGCGCGGGTCCGGCGCCGGCATGTCCTGGACCTGGACGATTTTTCGGCCGAAGAGATTGAATACGTCCTTAATACGGCGGCCCGAATGAAGGAGATTCTCGGCCGGCCAATTCCGCGGGTCGCTGCCCTCCGGGGCCGGACGCTGGTCAACTGCTTCTACGAGGAGAGCACCCGGACCCGGGTCTCGTTCGAGCTGGCGGCTAAGGCCCTGGGGGCCGATGTGGTGAACATGTCGGCCGCCGGGAGCAGCGTGGTCAAGGGCGAATCGTTGGTCGATACGGTCCTCACCCTTCAGGCCCTCGGGGCCGACTTCGTCGTTATCCGCCACCCCCAGTCGGGGGCCCCGTACCTGGTCGCCCGGCACATCCGGGCGTCGGTCATCAACGCCGGGGACGGCTGGCACGCCCACCCGACCCAGGCCCTCCTGGACCTTTTCACCATTAGAGAACATTTCGGCCGGGTGGTCGGCCTCAAGGTCGTCATCGTCGGGGATATCCTTCACAGCCGGGTCGCCCGCTCAAACGTCTGGGGCCTGACGAAGCTCGGGGCCCAGGTCGTCCTCTGCGGCCCGCCGACACTGCTTCCCCCGACGATGGTTTCGGCCGAGCTGTGGCCGCCGCTAACGGTCGAATATGACCTGGGCCGGGCCCTGGAGGGTGCCCACGTCGTCATGCCCCTCCGGCTCCAGCGGGAGCGCCAGCAGGCCGGTCTGCTCCCGAGCGTGCGAGAGTACATCCGGCTCTACCAGGTGAACGCCGCCCGGCTGAGCCGGGCCCACCCCGATGCTGTCGTCATGCACCCCGGTCCGATGAACGAAGGAATCGAGATCTCGTCGGACGTTGCCCACGGTTCCCGCTCCCTTATCGAAAAGCAGGTCACGAACGGTGTTGCCGTCCGGATGGCCCTCCTTTACCTGCTGTCAGGAGGGGTGGTGGAGGGCTGATGGGCAATTACGTTATCCGCGGCGGCCGGGTAATCGACCCGGCGGCCGGGCTTGACCGGCCTCTCGACCTGGTCATTGAGGGCGGACGGCTCAAAGCCCTGGCCGAGCCGGGCACCGCAATGCCATCAGCCGGCTTTGAGGTTATCGACGCCGCCGGGTTGGTGGTTACTCCCGGCTTTATCGACCTGCACGCTCACCTGCGGGAGCCCGGCCACGAACATAAAGAAACCATCGCCACCGGCACCCGGGCGGCGGCCCGGGGCGGGTTCACGACCGTCTGCGCGATGCCGAATACCGACCCGCCCATCGATACCCCCGAGCGGGTCGCGTATGTCTACCAGCGGGCCCGGGAAACCGGGGTTATCCGGGTCCTGCCTATCGCCTGCGTGAGTCGGGGCCAGGCTGGCCAGGAGCTGACCGACCTGGTTGAGTTGGCCGGGGCCGGGGCATTCGGGTTCAGCGACGACGGTCGGCCGGTTTACGACGGCCGGCTGATGCGCCGGGCCCTCGAATATGGCCTGCTGACCGGCCGGCCGGTCATCGACCACTGTGAGGAGCCCGGCCTGGCCGAGGGGGCGTCGGTCAACGAGGGACCGGTCGCCGGGCGGCTGGGCCTGCGGGGGATGCCGGCCGCGGCCGAGGAGATCCCGGTGGCCCGGAACATCGCCCTGGCGGAGCTGACCGGCGGTTGGGTTCATCTGGCCCACCTGAGCGCCCGGGGATCGGTGGAACTCGTCCGGGCGGCGAAACGCCGGGGCGTCCGGGTTACGGCCGAGGTCTGCCCGCATCACCTGGCCCTCACCGACCGCTGGCTCCTCGGGGCCGAAGGGAACGCCCATCCGCCGGTCGGAACCGTGCCGATCCCTGAGAGCCTGGGACCTTACGACACCCGGACCAAGGTTAACCCGCCCCTGCGGACCTGGTCGGACTGCCTGGCCCTCATCGAGGGCGTCCGGGACGGGACCATCGACGTGATTGCGACCGACCATGCCCCCCATCACTGGCTCGACAAGGCCTGCGAGTACGGGCAGGCGGCGTTCGGCATCAGCGGCCTGGAAACGGCCTTCGGTCTGCTCATGACCCTGGTCCACGCCGACCTGCTGGACCTGACGACCCTGGTCGGCCGGCTTACGGCCGGCCCCGGCCGAATTTTGGAGGAGGCCGGCTTCCGGGTGCCGTACACTTTCCGGCCGGGCGAGCCGGTTGACCTGGTCGTCCTGGACCCCGATGTCACCTGGGTGGTCCGGCCGGAAGAGTTCGTCTCCCTGGGGAAGAACACCCCCTTAGAGGGTGTCACCCTCCGGGGTCGGGTCCTCCTGACCATCTTCGACGGCAAGGTTGTCTTCGATGGACGCGGGCTTCGGGCTTGAAAAGGGCCCCCCCGGCCGTGCTGGTCCTGGAGGACGGCACGGTCTTTGAGGGCTACTCCTTTGGGGCTGAAACCACGACCTTCGGCGAGGTCGTTTTCAACACCAGCATGACCGGCTACCAGGAGGTCCTTTCGGACCCGTCCTACGCCGGCCAGGTCGTTGTGCTCACTTACCCGCTTATCGGCAATTATGGCATCAACGAGTTCGACTTTGAGTCCCGCCGGGTCCAGGTCCAGGGCTTTATCGTCTATGAGCCGTCGCCGACCCCCAGCCACACCCTGGCCCGGATGACCCTTAGGGAGCTGCTCGTAAAGCACAATATTCCGGGCCTGGCGGGGGTCGACACCCGGGCCCTCACCCGCAAGCTCCGCCAGCACGGGGTGATGATGGGGGCCATCGGCGTCGGCCGGCGGCCGGGCGAGCTCCTGGAGGTCCTCAAAACTGGCCCCCGCTACGACGAGGTCGATTTTGTCCAGCTCGTTACGACACCGGTCCCCTACCGCTGGCCGGCCCCGGGCCCCGACTGGCGGCCCCGGTTCCGGGTCGTCGTCCTCGACTGTGGGGTGAAGTTCAACATCCTGCGGAGCCTCACCCGCCTCGGCTGTGAGGTGACGGTGGTGCCGGCGACAGCCACCGCCGACGAGGTGCTAAGCTTCGACCCCGATGGTATCGTCCTTTCGCCGGGTCCGGGTGACCCGGCCCTTCTGGACTACCTGGTTAAGACCGCCGAGGGACTGGTGGGGCGTCGGCCAATTATGGGTATCTGCCTGGGCCACCAGGTCCTGGGTCGGGTCTTCGGCGCCTCGACTTTTAAGCTGAAGTTCGGCCACCGGGGGGCGAACCACCCGGTCAAGGACCTGCGGACCGGCCGGGTCTATATTACGGCCCAGAACCACGGCTATGCTATCTCGGCTGATGGCCTCGACCCGGGCGCCCGGGTTACCCACATCAACCTCAACGACGGGACGGTGGAGGGCCTCGAATACCCGGAGCTTAGGGTCTTCAGCATCCAGTACCACGCTGAGGCGTCCCCCGGCCCGTGGGACAATATGTATCTTTTCGAAGAATTTGTCAGGCTGATGGAGGGAAGCGGCCGGAAAGATGGCTGAAAAACCCCGCAAGGTCCTGGTCATCGGCTCGGGGCCCATCATCATCGGCCAGGCGGCCGAGTTCGACTACTCGGGCACTCAGGCGTGTAAGGCCCTCCGGGAAGAGGGGGTTACCTCCGTCCTGGTCAATTCAAACCCGGCGACGATTATGACCGATGAAGAGGTCGCCGACGTCGTCTACATTGAGCCTTTAACCGCTGATGTTTTGACCCGGATTATTGAGCGCGAGCGGCCGGATGGCCTCCTCCCGACCCTTGGGGGACAGACGGGCCTCAACCTGGCGGTGGAGCTGGCCGAACTGGGTGTCCTGGACCGCTACGAGGTCCGCCTCCTGGGAACGCCCCTCGAGGCGATCCGGCGGGCCGAGGACCGGGCCCTCTTCAAGGAGCTGTTGCTTTCCATCGGCGAGCCGGTCCTCGAGAGTGAGGTAGTGACCAGCGTGGCCGAGGCCAAGCGGGTCGTCGAAAAGCTTGGTCTGCCGGTGGTCATCCGACCGGCCTATACCCTTGGAGGGACCGGGGGCGGGATCGCCTACACCTGGGATGAGCTGGTCCACATCGTCGAGACCGGCCTGATTATCAGCCCGGCTCACCAGGTCCTGGTCGAAAGGTCGGTTATCGGCTGGAAAGAGGTCGAGTATGAGGTGATGCGGGACTCGGCCGACAACTGCATCACCGTCTGCAACATGGAGAACATCGACCCGATGGGGGTTCATACCGGCGACAGCATCGTCGTCGCCCCGAGCCAGACGCTTACGGACAAAGAGTACCAGATGCTCCGGTCAGCAGCCCTCAAGATCATTCGGGCCCTCGGGGTCGAAGGCGGCTGCAACATCCAGTTCGCCCTGGCGCCCCGGGGCTACCCGGTCGGCCCCAACGGCCTGCCGCCCTACTACGTTATCGAGGTCAACCCCCGGGTGAGCCGCAGTTCGGCCCTGGCGAGCAAGGCCACGGGCTATCCCATTGCCCGGGTTGCTGCCAAGATTGCCATTGGCCTCACCCTCGACCAGATTCGCAATGCGGTCACGGGCAAGACCGTTGCCGCCTTCGAACCAGCCCTCGATTACTGTGTTGTGAAGATTCCCCGCTGGCCCTTCGACAAGTTCCCCTTCGGCGACCGGCGGCTCGGCACCCAGATGAAGGCGACCGGCGAGGTGATGGCCATCGACCGGACCGTCGAGGCGGCCCTTCAGAAGGCGGTCCGGAGCCTGGAGGTTGGCCGCCGGACCCTCCAGTGGGAGGACCCGGGCTGGGCCGAGGCCCTCAAAAACGGCCTGCCCACCGACCCCGAGGATTTAAAGCGGGTCCTGCCCCTCCACCCAAGTGACCTGCGCCTCTGGGCCGTGATGGCCGCCCTGCGCCGGGGCGTAAGCGTTAACCTGCTGTTTGAGGCCACGGGCATCGACCCGTGGTTCCTGGAGCGGATGCTCAACATCGTTCGGATGGAGCGCCGGCTCCTTTCTGAGCCGCTGAACCCTTACCTTCTGCGGGAAGCGAAGCGGCTCGGCTTTTCGGACGAGCAGATCGGCCGGCTGGCTGACCGTCTCCCCGACCAGGTTCGGGAATTGCGGGCCCGCTGGGGCATCCGGCCGGTTTATAAGCTTGTGGATACGTGTGCCGCCGAGTTTGAGGCCGAAACCCCGTATTTCTACAGCACCTATACCGGGACCGAAAACGAAGCCGAGCCCCTTGGCGAAAAGAAGGCCCTGGTCATTGGGAGCGGGCCGATCCGGATTGGCCAGGGTATTGAGTTTGACTACTGCTCGGTCCACAGCGTCTGGGCCCTCCGCTCGGCCGGGGTTAAGGCCCTCATTATCAACTCGAACCCGGAGACGGTCTCGACCGACTTCGACACGTCCGACCGGCTCTATTTCGAGCCCCTGGATACCGAGTCGGTCTTAAACGTTCTCGAAAATGAAGGGATGCCCCCGGCCATCGTGCAGTTCGGGGGTCAGACGGCGATCAACCTGGCCTGGCCGCTCGCCCGGTTCGGAGCCGACCTGCTCGGGGCACCGGCCGAGGCCATCGACCTGGCTGAGGACCGGCGCCGGTTCGAGGATTTTCTGAGCCGGCTCGGCATCCCCCAGCCGCCGGGGGCCGCTGTCCACACCGTTTCCCAGGCCATCAAGGTCGCCGACGCGATCGGTTACCCGGTCCTGGTCCGGCCGAGCTACGTGCTTGGGGGCCGGGCGATGGAGATCTGCCACGACCGGGACGAGCTTATCCGCTACGTGGAGATGGCCCTTGAGGCCGCCGGCCGCCACCCGATTTTGATTGACAAATACCTTGAAGGCCGGGAGGTGGAGGTCGACGCCGTCTGTGACGGCCAGGACGTTCTCATCCCCGGGATTATGGAGCATATCGAGCGGGCCGGCGTCCACAGTGGGGACTCGATGGCCGTCTACCCGGCCATCCACCTGACCCCCCACGAAGTCGAGACCATCGTCGACTACACGACCCGGATCGGCCGGGCCCTGGGCCTTAAGGGTCTGCTTAACATCCAGTTCGTCATCATGCGGCCGAACGGCGACCGGTGGCCGGCCTGGGGCCGGCCACCGACCGGACCGGTCGAGTCGGAGGTTTACGTGCTCGAAGTTAACCCCCGTTCGAGCCGGACCGTTCCCTTCATCTCGAAGGTGACCGGTGTTCCGATGGTTGCCCTGGGCACCCGGATTGCCCTGGGCGAGACCCTGGCGTCCCTGGGCTACTGCGGCGGCCTCTGGCCCCGGTCACGGCTTGTGGCCGTAAAAGCCCCGGTCTTTTCCATGTCAAAACTGGCCGGGGTTGACACCTATCTGGGCCCGGAGATGAAGTCGACCGGCGAGGTCATGGGCATCGACTTTACGTTCGAGGCCGCCCTAATAAAGGCCCTGATCGCCTCGGGTCTGGCCCTGCCCCGGAAGGGAGCGATTCTGCTCACCATCGCCGACCGGGACAAGCCCGAGGCTGCCCCCCTTATCAAGGCCCTGGTTGACCTGGGCTTCGAACTCCATGCGACCGAAGGAACGGCCCGCTTTATCCGTCAGCTCGGCCTGCCGGTCAAACAGCAGGTCTACAAGCTCGGCGAGGGCCACCCGAATGTGGTTGATGTCATCCGCGAGGGGCTGGTAAAGGGGGTCGTGAACACCCTGACGGGTAACCGGACGCCCTTGAAAGACGGGTTTGAGATCCGGCGGACGGCCGTCGAACGCCAGATTCCGTGCTACACCTCCCTGGATACCCTCCGGGCGGCGGTCCAGGCCCTCAAGGCCGGAACGGCCGGCTACTCGGTCCTGCCACTGCCCGAGTACCGGCGGCCCCGCGGCGGCTGATGTCGAGGGTCGTTACTGCCGCAACCGTCGTCACGAACCGGCCCTTCGACGGCCGGTATTTTTACCTGGAGCTCGAGGCCCCGGAGATTGCCCGGGAGTTCGAGCCGGGCCAGTTCGTTATGGTCCGGTGCGGTCCGCCGGAAAGCCTGGACCCCCTCCTGCCCCGACCCTTCACGCCGGCCGCGGTCGGTCCGGCACCGGGCCGTCTGGGCCTGCTCTACGTGCCAGCAGGGCGGGGTCGGGGGTGGCTGGCCCGGCGCCAGCCCGGCGACCGGCTCACCGTCTGGGGGCCGCTGGGCCGCGGCTACCGGGTGGGGGTGGGGCCGGCCCTCCTGGCCGGAAGCGGCCGCCACCTGGCCACCCTTTTCCCCCTGGCCCGTCGGCTTGGGGACGGAGGCTTCAACTTCAGGCTCATCGGGCTGACCGGCCTGCCCGATTCGGACCTGACTCCGGCCCCGGACGACCTTGAGGTTGAGGGCCGGGCCTTCGGCGAGGTCAACTGGGGGGGCGTCGGACAGATTTTCCTGGCCGGTCCCCCAGAACTTTATCGGCTTGCGGCCCGGGCCCTGCCGCCCGAAGTCGTCGGGCGGATTCAGGTTCTGGTTGAGGCCCCGATGGCCTGTGGGGTTGGGGCCTGCCTGGGGTGTACGGTCTGGACCCAGTCGGGTCCGGCCCGGGCCTGCACTGAAGGCCCCGTTTTCCCCCTTGCCGACCTTAGGTTATGATTTAACCGATGAACCTTGAGGTTGACCTGGCGCCCCGGCATCCCCGGGGCCTCCGGCTCAAAAACCCGGTTATAGCGGCCTCGGGAACGTTCGGCTACGGCACCGAATACGCTGACCTTGTCCCCATCAACCGCCTTGGGGCGGTTGTCTGCAAGGGTACAACCCTGCGGCCTCGCCCGGGCAACCCAACCCCCCGCATTGCCGAGACGCCGGCCGGGATGCTTAATTCCATTGGCCTTCAGAATATCGGCGTCGAGGCCGTTATCCGGGAGAAGGCCCCAGTCTGGGCAACCTGGGATATCCCGGTCATCGTCAATATTGCCGGCGAGACCGTCGCTGAGTTTGCCGAACTTGCCGCCCGCCTCGACGGCGTGCCGGGGGTTGCCGGCCTGGAGGTGAACATCTCCTGCCCCAATGTTGAAACCGGCCTTGAGTTCGGCACCGACCCGGCTGCGGCCGCCGCCGTGACCGCCGCCGTCCGCAGGGCCACCTCTCTGCCCATCATTGTCAAGCTTACGCCGAACGTCGGCGATATTGTAGCCGTGGCCCGGGCGGTGGAGGCGGCCGGGGCCGATGCCGTCAGCCTGATCAATACCATCCTGGGGATGGCTATCGATATCCGGACCCGGCGGCCGGTCCTGGGGATGGTGACCGGGGGACTGTCC
>JAUQQI010000228.1:9554-11781 GCA_030549955.1 Chloroflexota bacterium | reverse complement strand
CTCAGCCGGCAAGTCCAACCATGACGCCTGCTCCCCGGCTTGCCCCACCGGGTTACGCTTCCCGCCTGGCCCTCCCCGGCTTTGACCTGTCGGCGGCCGGCGAACGGCTCCGAACCCGGTTTCAACCGGACCAGCCGGGTCGGGTCCTCGCCGTGCCGCTCCGAAGCCAGCTCGACGGCACCCCATATGCCGGGGCAAACTGCGGCCCGGCCAGCCTGGCGATGGTCCTGGAAGCCTACGGCCTCACCCCTTCGGTCCCGGAGCTTCGTGCCCTTGCCAACCGGTTCCAGGGAACGGCCGCCCCTGATGTGGGGGTCTTGCCTGAGGTACTGGCCCGGATCGCGTCCCTCTACGGCTTGCAGGTGGTCGGACCGGGTCCGGAGTGGACCCCGGATGACGTCCGGGCCGCCCTCGACCGTCGCGAGCCCGTCATTACCGTTGTTAAGTACCGCGAACTGCCGTCGAACGGGCGGTCCATCGCCACCACCGAACACTACATCGTTGTGACAGGCTACCAGGCCGACCGCTTTTTCTACAACGACCCTGCCTTCGCCGACGAATCCGGCTTCGGCCGAATAATAACCGGGTCAGAACTCAGGCGGGCCTGGGCCGCCACCGCCGCCCCGGGGACGGCCCTGTCAATTGCGCCGGGGCCCGGCTTCAGGCCGGTGGCAGACCTCCTTGGGGGAGACGCTCCGCCCGCCCCAGCCCCCACACCGGAACCTTCCCAGCCCGTCCCGGCGGCCGGACCGGGCCTGGCCGCCGTTCCGACGGCCGTCGTGAGCGGCGTCGACATCGCAGGCGACCCCCGGCCTCCGGAACCCACGCCCTGGTATGCCTATCTGGTGGCCGTGCCCCCGGCGGCGGCCTACGGGGCCGCAGTAGTCTGGTTCGCACGACGGCTGAGCCGGAGGAACAGGTGAACCCGGGCGGCCGGTTCAGCCGATATCCCCCTCAGCCTCTTCGTCCAGCCCCGTTTCGGCGCCCTCTTCTTCGATGGGGAGTTCTTCCTCCTCTTCGAGGATTTCGGCCTCCTCAACAACGCCGGCCACACCCGGCACTTCTTCATGGAGCTCTTCCTCCTCGTAGAAGAATTCCTCCTCTTCCTCCCCTTCAACCCGAATCAGCTCTTCCCGGGTGTAGGGCCGGACCATTTCGACTTCACGGGTCGGGAATGAGACCTTACCGACCTGGCTCGGGTGCTGGAAAACCTCCCGAATGATTACCCGAACGTTCCCGTCGGAGAGGCTCTGAATCGCCGCGACGTACTGGTTGCCTCCCCGGATCAGACTGGCCAGGCGGAGGCCAACCTTCGGTTCGACCTGACCGACGTACTCGCCCCGGACCGAGTAGACCTCAAGCCGGTTCCCGCTGACCCGGAGCTCGACCTGGTCGCCGGCGGCCAGCTTCGCCAGCGTTTCCTGGGCCCCCAGGTTGATGAGCTGGGCGGTGCCGGTTTTACCCGGCTCAGCGACAAACAGCTCGGGGCTTACCCGCTCGGCAGGAACCGCCTCTTCCTCCCGCTCCCGCAGAAGCATCAGGCGGTCCCGATTCTTCCGGGCGATGGTGTTGTTCGGGTCCAGTTCCAGAGCGCGCTGGTAGGCCTCCAGGGCTTCGCTGTACTTCCCGAGCTCGGTGAGGGCCCGGCCGAGGCGATTCAGCGCCTCGACATCCTCCGGAAAGAGCTCGAGGATCTTCCGGTTGACGGTGACGGCTTCATCCCAGCGATTTTGAATTGCCAGCTTTACCGCGTGCTCGCTGAGCACCCGGTGTATGCGCTGCCGGTCGGCTGCAGGTGGCTGCACCACTGGCCCCTGTCCTCCCAACTGGAGTACTTGGCGTCTTCGCAATTGCGGATCATACCAGAAATTGGTCACCCCCGGTATGGCTTTACCGGGCGGATCCCGGGGCTAGGCGGCGGTCAGGATAAGGTTTCCCCAGTTATCCACCAGCCCAACCCAGCCCGCCGGGATGAAAACGGTGCTGTCGGCCTGGAGTACGAGCGCCGGCCCGGCCAGCCGGTTCCCGGCCAGCAGACGCGACCGCAGGTAGAGTTTCCCGGAAACCGGCCGCTCGCCGTCAAAAACCTGTTCCCCAATGACGGCGGCCGATGGGTCGGGGCCGCCGGCCGGCACCGGCGGGAGGGACGGGGGCTCAACCTGACCAAACGCCCGCACCCTGAGGTTTACCACCTCGGTAGGCAACTCGGGGTGGCTGTGGCCGTAGC
>JAUQQI010000228.1:0-9544 GCA_030549955.1 Chloroflexota bacterium | reverse complement strand
GGAAGGCCTCAAGGCTCGCCGCCAGCCGACCGGGCTCATACGGCACGGTCAGTTCGTAGGACTGGCCGATATAGCGGATATCAAGCATCAGGTCGAGGCGGACCTTCCGGGCCTCAAACCCCTCCTGAGCCATCTCAGTAAGAGCCCGCTCCCGGAGGGGCTCAAACTCCACGGCCAGGTCGGCGTCCGTCACCCGGTCCGAAGGCCGCAGCCAGGTGCGGCTATAGTCCTTGGTGATGTCCCCGACCAGGAGGCCGAAGGCCGAAACGACCCCCGGATACGGCGGAATAAGCACCCGCGGGATGGCCAGTTCGGCCGCCAGCTCGCAGGCGTGGAGGGGGCCCGCCCCCCCGAAAGCGACAAGGGTGAACCGGCGGGGGTCGTAACCCCGTTCGACCGAAACCCGGCGGATGGCCCGGGCCATATTCGAATTGGCGACCTGAACGACGCCCCGGGCGGCCGCAACCTCGGAAATGCCCATCTTCCGGGCCAGTTCACCGATGGCCCGGTGGGCAAGTTCCCGGTAGATGCGCATCTCACCCCCGACAAAGTAGTCGGGGTGGATCCGGCCCAGCACCAGGTTGGCGTCGGTGACCGTCGGCTCGGTCCCCCCGAGGCCGTAACAGGCCGGCCCGGGCATCGCCCCGGCGCTTTCCGGCCCAACAAGCAGAGCCCCGCCCGGGTCCAGCCGGGCGATGCTCCCGCCCCCGGCCCCCACCGTCTCGATGTCGATCATTGGGACGCGGATCGCGCACCCGCCGACCTCGGCCTCAACCGTGAAGGGGAGGGCGCCAGGACAGAGGCAGACGTCGGTGCTCGTGCCCCCCATATCCAGGGTGATGACCTGGTCAAAACCGGCGAGCCGGGCCAGGTAAAAGGCCCCGGTCACCCCACCGGCCGGGCCGGACAGGATTGACCTCACCCCAAGCTTTCGCAGGGCCACACTGGAGACACTTCCGCCGTTGGACTGCATCATGCGGATGGGCCGTCCGAGCCCCGCCTCAAGCCCCCCCAGGTAACGGTCCAGCAACGGGGAGACGTAGGCGTTCACGGCCGTCGTTGACGCCCGCTCGTATTCCCGGTACTCCGGGAGGACCTCGGACGAGACCGAGATGTGGGCCAGGCCCTCCTCGGCCTGGAGCCGCCGGCTAATGGCCCGCTCATGCTCCGGGTTAAGAAAGCTGAAGAGGAGGCACACCGCGACCGACTCGGCCCCGCTGGCCCGGACCCCCTCGACAAGAGCCTCGATAGCTTCCGGCGAAAGGGGCTCGAGGACCTCGCCCCGGTAGTCGACCCGCTCGGGAACCTCGAACCGGAGGCTCGGCGGAACCAGGGGCGCCGGCCGGCTCGGGAAAAGGTCGTAAAGCTTCGGCCGGGTCTGCCGCCCGATCTCGAGGAGGTCCCCGCAGCCTGCGGTCGCCACAAAGGCCACCCGGGCGCCCTTCCGTTCAAGGAGGGCGTTCGTTGCGACGGTCGACCCGTGCACGATGTCGGCCGCCTCGGCGTTCAGGCGGCGGACCCCCTCCAGGAACGCCCTGGCCGGATTATCCGGGGTGCTCGGGACCTTTAAAATTGTCAGGCGGTCCCGGTCGGCAAGCACAAAGTCGGTGAACGTGCCTCCGGTATCGACACCCAGACGCATTGTACTTTCGTACCTCCGTGGCCCCGGCGTGAATGGCGAGGGCCCCGCCCTTGGGCCCCCAAATATGATATCAGTGCTGGCCGGACGGTGGGGTGGTGGTTCGGCTGGCCTTAAGACCGAAGTAGCCGCCGACGATTAAGATAGCCAGCGATAGGGCCAGGGCGAAGGGCACCGCTCCGCCCTCCTCACCCAGGGCCAGCAGCACCCTCGAAAGCCCGAACACAATGACAAAGGTGACCAGGGCCGCCCCCAAGGGCACACCCAGCGACAGCAAAAGCTTCTCTTTCATGCCTCCGGTATCCCTCCCTCTTCCCGGGCAAAGCTCACCATAAAGTCGACCCCGACCACCACCCACAACGGCACGCTCCCAAACACCTTCATGATGAGCCCCCCAATCAGCTGGTCCGTCATCGGCTCAAGCCCCCACGGCTTCGGCGTCGTCCCGTAATAGCCGTAGATTAAGTGGTCCGAAAACGTAATAAAGGCCCCAATCACCCCAGGTATCAGCGAAAGCCCAAAGAGATACCCAAGCCGCAATAGCCACCCAAGCCTCCGCTCGGGCAAAGGCCCCAATACCGGCCACCAGACCAGCAGGGCCGTCCCCAGAAAGGTCAGGTGCTGGGCCAGGTGCCAAAAGCTGCTCTCATGCACAAGCCCGTAATACTGCGGCAGATGCCAGAAGACGAGCCCAACATTAAAGGCCCCAAATCCCACCAGCGGATGGGTCACCACCCGGAAAACCCGGCCCCAAAAATCCCAGCCCAATACCTTATGCACGCGGCTCATCAGCCGCCTTACCAGCCAGGCCGGAAGCCCCAGCAGAATCAAAATCGGCACCGCCGTCGTGTAAAGCAGGTGCTGGACCATGTGCGCCGCAAACGAATAGCGACTGGCCAGCTCATCTAAAGGCGTGGCCTCAAAGGCCAAAATCAAAAAAAGACCCAAAAGAAAACAGCCCACCTGCCAGCCATGGACCGGATAGACCCAGAGCAAATCCGGACCGGCCAGCCTCCGCCTTAACGGCCCCACATAGGCCAAATAGGCCAGGGCTAAAAGCCCCACCTGGGCAATGGCCAAAGGCTTAAAGGCCCACGGAATATAGAGCCCACCAAATTCCATCAGCCAATCAGCACCCCAAACAGCGCCATCAACGCAATCACTACCACCACCGCCAAAAGCAACGGCCCGCTAAAAACGTACTTTAAAAGCCTGCCCTCAAACTTAAGGTGCATAAAGTAGAGCACCACCAGGCTGAATTTTAGGGCCGAAAGCACCAAAAGCACCCCGATGGTCAGCCCACGGGCCAGGGCCACATAGTAGGTCGCCACCTCAATCAGCGTCACAACCGCCAGCACCACCGCCACCCGAATATATTCCGCCGTCAGGTCGTGCAGCTCGGCCCCGACCCCCTTCCCAGCCTCGCCGGCAGCCTGGTGCCGGACCGGCCGGGATTCGGTGCGCTCCGCCATCTCGGGTTCCCCCTTTCAGTAGGGTAGTAGATAGACCACCGTGAAGATCACAATCCAGACGATATCCACAAAATGCCAGTAAAGGCCCACAATCTCCACCGTTAGGGCCTGGGCCGGCCCAAGCCTGCCCAGCACCGACGCAAACAGCAGCGAAAAGAGCATGATTATCCCAACCGTCACATGCGCCCCGTGAAATCCCGTCAGCACGAAGAAGGTCGTCCCGAAGAGGTTCACCTGCAGGCTCAGCCCGTGCGCAACAAAGGTCGTAAACTCGAAAACCTGACCCCCAACAAAAATCGAGCCCTGCAGGGCCGTAAGCAGCAGCCAGACCCGGGTCGCCGGCAGGTTCCCAAGCCGGATGCTGTTTACGGCCAGGGCCATCGTCAGCGAGCTCATCAGCAGCACAAAGGCGCTTATCGACGTGTAAGCGATGTTGAATATCTCGTGGGGATGGGGCCCCACCAGGCTCTGGCCCCGGTAAACCTGATAGGTCGCTATCAGGCTGCCGAAAAAGAGACACTCCGAACCCAGAAAAAGCCACATCAAGACCTTGCGGTGGTCTATCCCCGTCGAAGTGTAGTGCTCTGCGTGGGCCACTTCCGCCATCGGCTCCCCCCCTCACTCGGCCGGCTCAAAGGCCCAGCCGTAAAGCCCACCAACCGTGATGAGCGCACCCAGAACCACCACAGCCCAGCCCAAAGGCCCCAGACCCCCAACCTCGGCCGGCCGAATCAGCACCGCACCCAGAAAGCCAATCGCTATCCCTAGCGCCGCCACCAGCGGGTAATACGATGGCCTCGGCAGGTGAATCTGGAGCTCAGACCCCGGATTGGGCGGGTTGTGGGCCCCAACCCGCTCACCGTGGGCCCCGTACTTGCGGGCCCAGAGCTCATCCCGGTGCCGCACCACCGGTATCTCGGCAAAGTTGTAAACGGGCGGCGGCGAAGAGGTCAGCCACTCCAGCGTCCGACCATCCCAGGGGTCAGGACCCGCCACCTGACCGGACCTAAGGCTCTTTAAGACATTGACCACGAAGACCACCACCGAAAGCCCAATCAGAAAGGCCCCAATCGTGCTCAGCAGGTTCCACGGCTCCCAGCCCAGACCCGCCGGATAAGTGTAGTTGCGCCGGGGCATCCCCAGAAAGCCGACGATAATCTGCGAACCGAACGTAAGGTTCGTCCCGATGAAGAAGAGCCAGAAATGCACCTTCCCAAGACCCTCATCCAGCAGCCGGCCCGTATACTTCGGCAACCAGTAGTAAAAACCGGCAAAGAAGGCCGCCACGATGGGCATCACCACGTAGTGAAAGTGGGCCACCACAAAGTAAGTATCCGTCTGCTGGTAATCGCTCGGCACCACCGGATGCATCACACCCGTCACGCCACCGATGATAAAGGGGGCAATGAAACCTAAGGCCGCAAAGTAAAGGGGCGTTTTGAGCTGGATATGCCCGCCCCAGAGGGTCCCAAGCCAGTTGAAGACCTTGACACCGGTCGGCACCGCAATCAGCATCGTCGTGATGGCAAAGACCGAGTTAGCTACCGGCCCCAAGCCCACCGCAAACATGTGGTGGGCCCAGACACCCCAGCCCAGAAAACCGATAAATATCCCCGAAAAGACCACAAAGGGGTAACCGAAAAGCGGCTTGCGGGCAAAGACCGGCAGCACCTCCGAGACAATCCCCATCGCCGGCAGCACCAGGATGTAGACCTCGGGATGGCCGAAGACCCAGAAAAGGTGCTGCCAGAGCACCGGATTGCCCCCGGCCGCCGGGTTGAAAAAGTTCGTCCCGAAGAGCCGGTCAAACATCACCTCAATCAGCCCGACCGTAAAGGGCGGGAAGGCCGTAATGATCAGGACCGAGACCACCAGCGTCATCCAGCTAAAGACCGGCAGCTTGAACATCGTCATGCCCGGGGCCCGCAGGTTGATAATCGTCACCAGAAAGTTCAAAGCCGACGCAATCGACGAGATACCCAGAACCTGCAGCCCCATCACGTAGAAGTCGGTCCCCAGGCCCGGGGTGTACTGGACGCTGGTCAGGTTGGCATAGGCAAACCAGCCCACACCCGGGGCCTGGCCCCAAAGCCAGCCGAGGTTGAGCAAAAGCGACCCGAACAAAAAGCCCCAGTAGCTGAAGGCATTCAGCCTGGGGAAGGCCACATCCCTGGCCCCGAGCTGCAAAGGCACCACCAGGTTAAAGAAGGTGGCATTGTAGCCCATCGCCACCAGGAAGATCATCGTAAGGCCGTGCATGGTGAAAATCTGGTTGTAAGTATCGGGGTCTAAAAACCTGCTTTCGGGATGGGCCAGCTGAATCCGAATCAGAAGGGCCTCAAGCCCACCCACCAGCAGGTAGGCCGTGGTCGTAAGCCCATAAAGGATACCGATGCGCTTGTGGTCAACGGTCGTAAGCCAGGACCACAGGTACTCAAAAAAGCCCGGCCTGGGAAAGACCCCAACCGCACGGCCAACCGTCGCCATCTTAGGTCACCTCCGGCTACTTCAAGCTCAAAAGATAGGCCACAATCGCCTTAAGCTGCTCATCCGAAAGGCCTAAAGCCGGCATCTTCGCCCCGGGCTTTACCTCCTGGGGGTTCTTTACCCACCGGAAAAGGCCCTGACCCTGCGGGTCATTGGGCAGAACCCCGGCCCCAACCGTAGCCCGCTCGCCAATATTGGTCAGGTTGGGACCAACCCTGCCCTGATAGGGTGTGCCGTCAACCGTATGGCAGGCCGAACACCCGAGCTGACCGAAAAGCTCATAACCCTGCCGGGCCGGACCCGAAGCCGGCGGTGCCGGCGGACTGAGCCTGGCCTGAACCCAGCGGTCGAAATCGGCCGCCGCCATGGCAACGACCCGAAAGCGCATCTGGGCGTGCTGGGTCCCACAGTACTCCTTGCACCAGCCGTAATATTCGCCCGGGGCCCAGGCATTGAACCAGACCTGATTCACCTGCCGGCCCGGAATCACATCGATGGTCCCGCTGAGCCTGGGGACCCAGAAGCTGTGGATGACATCGGCGCTGCTTACCGAGGCCAGGACCGTCCGGCCCACCGGTATCCTGAGCTCATTGGCGGTGGTGATGGTCTTGCCCGGGACGATCTCCGGGTAGCGGAACTCCCACCACCACTGGTGGCCGATAACCTCGACCCTTAAGGGATTCGGCTCGGGCAAAGTTGCCAGCGAGAAGATGGTCCGGACAGTGGGGACAGCAATGGCGGTGACAATAGCCACCGGGACCAGGGTCCAGACCACCTCCAGGGTCCGGTGGCCGTGGACCTGGGGCGGAAGCTGACCGGGAACGGCCGGCCGCCTGAAACGCAAAAGGGCATAAAAAAGCAGACCCTCCACACCCACAAAGACCAGAACCCCCAGCACCAGCACAAAAACCGTAAGCTGCCTGGCCTGCTCAGCCGCATCCCCTCCCGCCACAAACCAGCTCAGCGGATACTCTGGACTGCACCCGCTGAGAAGGAATGCCCCTGCCCCGGCCAGAACCCGCAGCATAATTCGGTTGAAGCCATTTCTCAACAACCCTTCTTCTCCCGCGCAGTCAGGTTAAGACCGACGGCCCCGGCCCAGCTCGCCGGGCGAAGTCTGTGCAGATTTTAACAAACTTGACCTCTTCGATCAACCATTTGCATCAAGTAAGGTCTGTCCCAGGGGGGATGGAGTCACTTGGCCGGCGCCGCTTTGTGGCCGCCCCTGGCTCGGGTCCGGGCGGTCTGTCGCTTTCGGATAGTGTCTGAAGGGCCATCGCTGGACCAATCGTCCAGCGCTTTTGGCCGCAGTGGGGGAATTTCTTCGGCCTCTTTCCGGGCCGGGTCAGTTGCCTGCGGCGAAGCCGTGGCGGACCAGCTTAAGGGCAGACCCCATCAAGCCGCACTGTCGTCCCTTCAAAGTGGCGGCCGCCGCCGGTGCCAGTCGGTGGCCTGCTGGTAGGCGTATCCTATCCGCAGGAGGGTCCCCTCGTCGAAGGCCCGGCCGATAAGTTGCATGCCAACCGGGAGGCCGTCGACGAACCCGGCCGGAACCGAGAGGCCGCAAATGCCGGCAATATTTACCGGGATCGTGCAGATGTCGCTCATGTACATCTGGAGGGGATCCTGGGTCCGCTCGCCCAGTCGGAACGCGACCGTCGGCGATGTCGGTGTAACCAGGGCATCGACCCGCTGGAAGGCCCGGTCGAAGTCGGCCCGGATGAGGGTTCTGACTTTCTGGGCCTTGAGGTAATAGGCGTCGTAATAGCCGGCCGACAGGGCATAGGTGCCCAGCATGATCCGCCGCTTGACTTCCGGCCCGAACCCATACTGGCGGGTTTTCATCATCGCGTCCCAGACGTCTTCCGCCTCGAAGTAGGAGTAGCCGTACTTGACCCCGTCGTAGCGGGCCAGGTTTGAGGAGGCCTCCGAAGGGGCGATTATATAGTAGCAGGGCAGGGCGTAGCGGGTATGGGGCAGGGAAACGTCCCAGATAATCTCGGCCCCGAGCCCTTCGAGGACCCGGATGGCCGTCGTCAGGACCCCTTTCACCTCGGGCTGGATGCCTTCGTAATACTCGGCGGGGACCCCCAGACGCAACCCCTTGAGGTCGGGAATGAGAAACCTGGTGTAATCCGGGACAGGGATGTTTACCGTTGTCGAGTCGTTCGGGTCGGGACCGGCGATAACGTTCATTACCAGGGCGCAGTCTTCCACGTCCTTGGTCAGGGGCCCGATCTGGTCCAGGGAGCTGGCAAAGGCAATCAGGCCGAACCGGCTGACCCGGCCGTAGGTCGGCTTAAGACCCACCACGTTGCAGAGGGCGGCCGGCTGCCGGACGCTTCCGCCGGTGTCAGACCCGAGGGCATAGATGCACTCGTCGGCCGCCACCGCCGCGGCCGACCCGCCGCTACTTCCGCCCGGAACCCGCTCCAGGTCCCAGGGGTTCCGGGTGGGAAAGAAGGCCGAGTTCTCCGTCGACGACCCCATGGCAAACTCGTCCATGTTGCCCTTGCCCACGAGCACGGCCCCGGCCTCGGCCAGCCGCCTGGCAACGGTCGCGTCGTAGATGGGCACAAAGTTTTCGAGGATCCGGGAGCCGCAGGTTGTCCGGATGCCCCGGGTGACGATGACATCCTTGAGCTGCACCGGGATGCCGGTGAGGGGCGTAGCATCCCCGGCCCGAATCCGGCGGTCAGCTTCGGCCGCCTGCTCAAGGGCAAGGTCGGCGGTGACGGTAATAAACGCCCGAACCCGCTCCTCCACGGCCTCGATGCGTTCGAGGACGCTTCGGGTCAGCTCGACCGACGTTACCTCCCCCTTTACCAGGAGGCGGTGGGCTTCGTGGATTGTTAGCCGGTAAAGGTCGTTTACGGCCACTGGTACCTGTCAAGCTGGAGGAGGAATCGGATCGTTGCCCGGTGCCGGCTGATGACCCCAGGGAGCCGCCGGGTCATGAGGGTATCCAGTTGCTGGACACTGCGGCCGAAGAGTCCGGCAATCCGCTCCCAGTTGGGCCTCAGAATCAGCACCGGCCGCCCGTCCTGATCGGCCTCGATCCGGACCGTCGCGAGGTTTGTGTCGAGGCCGGGGTCGAGCAGGTAACGGCTGAGCCGGGGCGCATCGGCATCACCGGGCCGGACGGTGAATTCCGGGGTAGCAGGCGTCACGCCGCGCATGGCCAGCAGGATAAGCAGCATTCCGGCGTCGAAGACCCGCTGCTGCTCGATCCGCTTCCGTTCCGAAGCGAGAAAGGCCTCGACTTCCGCAATCAGGGCATCACTTTCCTTCGACATCGGGGAGCTCCTGCCCCTTCAGTAAGAGCTTGAGCCGGGCTACCAGCTCCTCCTTGGCCTCCGGCGAAAGGTCCGTCGCCCGCAGGACCTTTTCCCGTTCGAGCTGGGCTTGAATAAGCTTGATAGCCTGCTCGATCGTTTCACGGCGAAGGGGGTTCCGGCCCATGCTCACTCCTCCAGTACCGCCATCACCCGGAAGTACGGCCCCTCCCGCCGGGGAGCGTTTGCCAGGATGTCATCGAGGGAATAACTGGGCTGGGGCTCGTCGTCCCGCATCACATCCTCGAGGGGCAGGATGTGGGCCGTCGGCGGAATCTCGTCGGTGTTGAGCTCCTGCAGCACCTGGAAATGCTCGAGGATGTTGGACAGCTGTTCCCGGAACCGCTCGAGCTCGGCCTCATCCAGGCCGAGCCGGGCAAGCCAGGCGATATGCAGGACCTCTTCCCGGCTGAGGCGCATGGTCACACTCACTACGATTCTAACGGCCCGTCACCGGGCATCGCAAGGCGGCCGACCAGAATGCCGGTCGGGCCGCTTTCGGACGGCGGCTTTACCGCCGGGTCAGGTGCTCAACGAACCAGTCCCGGGCCGCCCCGGCGGCCAGCTCAAAGTCGGTGGCGTAGGCGTCAAGAGCGCCGCCGGGCGAACTC
>JAUQQI010000241.1:6282-11829 GCA_030549955.1 Chloroflexota bacterium | reverse complement strand
GAGCTCGACGCGCGCCGGGGCGACCTGCTCCGGGGTGCCGGCCGCCACCACGTACCCGCCCCGGTCACCCCCCTCCGGTCCGAGGTCGATAATCCAGTCGGCGCATTTGATAAGCTCGAGGTTGTGCTCGATGAGGACCACCGTGTTGCCGGCATCCACCAGCCGCTGAAGCACCTGCAACAGGGCGGCACAATCCTCGAACGAAAGGCCCGTCGTCGGCTCGTCCAGGATGTAGAGGGTCCGACCGGTGGCCTTCCGGGAAAGCTCGGTGGCCAGCTTGACACGCTGGGCCTCGCCCCCGGAAAGGGTCGTTGCCGGCTGGCCGAGCCTGATATATCCGAGGCCGACATCGGCGAGGGTCTGAAGCTTCGCCCGGATCGCCGGGAAAGCGTCGAAGAATTCCAGGGCCTCGGATACGGTCATATCCAGGACGTCGGCAATACTCTTACCCCGGTATTTAACCTCCAGGGCTTCCCGGTTGTAGCGGCGGCCCTTGCAGACCTCGCAGGGCACGGTTACATCCGGCAGAAAGTGCATCTCGATCTGGACGAAACCGGCCCCCTCGCAGGCCTCGCACCGGCCGCCCTTAACGTTAAACGAAAACCTTCCGGGGGCATAGCCCCGGAGTTTAGCCTCGGGCAGGCTTGCGAAAAGTTCCCGAATCGGGGTGAACGCCCCGGTATAGGTTGCCGGGTTACTCCGGGGCGTCCGGCCGATGGGCGACTGGTCGATCTCGATGACCTTATCGATATGCTCGACCCCCGAAATGTAGTCGCATTCGCCCGGCCGGTCCTTGGCGTTATAAAAAATCTGGGCGAGCCGCTTGTAGAGCACCTCATCGACCAGGGTGCTCTTGCCGCTCCCCGACACCCCGGTCACGCAGACGAGCATCCCCAGCGGGATGGCGACGTCGATGTTTTTCAGGTTATTGGCCCGGGCGCCGTGAATGACCAGGAACTTGCCGTTGCCGGGCCGGCGGCGCTTGGGGATCGGGATCTGCTTGCGGCCGGAGAGATACGCGCCGGTAAGGGAGTTCGGGTTCCGGGCAATGTCATCCGGGGTGCCGACAGCCACAACCCGCCCCCCGTGCTCCCCGGCGCCCGGCCCCAGGTCGATAACCCAGTCGGCGGCCCGGATCATCGCCTCATCGTGTTCGACGACGATTAACGTGTTGCCTCGGTCCCGGAGCCGCTTTAAGGCCGCGATGAGCCGGCCGCTATCCACCGGGTGGAGGCCGATGGAGGGCTCGTCGCAGACGTAGAGAACCCCGGTCAGGGCACTCCCGACCTGGGTCGCGAGGCGGATCCGCTGGGCCTCCCCGCCCGAGAGGGTCGAGGCCGGCCGGTCAAGGGTTACGTAATCGAGCCCCACGTCGATGAGAAAACCGAGGCGCGACCGGATCTCCTTAAGCACCTGCCCGGCGATGGCCCGCTCCCGGTCGCTGAGGGTCCGTTCGAGGTCGTCAACCCAGCGGACCGCCTCGGCAATGGACATGGCGGCCACGTCCATGATGTTCTTGCCGTTGATGGTGACGGCCAGGGATTCGGGCCGCAGTCGTTTGCCGTTGCAGGCCGGGCAGGGCCGGGCTGACATGTAGCGCTCGACCTCCATTCGAACATAGTCGGAGTCAGTCTCCCGGTAGCGGCGCTCCAGGTGGGGAATAATCCCCTCGTAAGTGATGTAAAGCTCCCGTGACCGGCCCTGGTTGTCGGCCTGCCTGACCGGGACCCGCCCGCCCCGGGACCCGTAAAGGATGATGTCCAGGTGCTCGGGCCGGAGGTCCTTGACCGGAGTATGCACCGAGAACCCGTAGTGGTCGGCAACGGCCTCAAGAACCCGGAACCACCAGGTGACGTGTTCAGCAGCCCTGGCCCACGGCCGGATCGCCCCCTGGGCCAGGGATAGGTTCTTATCGGGGATCACCAGGTCGGGGTCGACCTCGAGCCGGCTGCCGAGGCCGGTACAGGCCGGGCAGGCGCCGTGGGGGCTGTTAAATGAGAAGGTCCGGGGCTGAATTTCCGGCAGGCTCACCCCACAGTGGGGGCAGGCGAAGTTCTCAGAAAAGAGCAGCTCCTCGCCCCCGACCACGCTGACGGCAACAATCCCGCCGGCCAGCCGGAGGGCTGTTTCGACCGAGTCGGCAATCCGGCTCGGGTCAACGCCGTCGTTCCGGCGGAGGACCACCCGGTCGACCACGATTTCAATGGTGTGCTTCTTGTTCTTGTCGAGCCGGATCGGCTCGTCCAGCTCGACGATTTTGCCGTCGACCCTCGCCCGAATGAATCCTGCCCGGGCGGCGTCCTCAAAGACCCGCTCGTGTTCGCCCTTCCGGTCCCGAACGACCGGGGCCATGATCAGCAACCGACTGCCGTCGGATAAGCCGAGGATCGCGTCAACAATCTGCTGGACGGTCTGCTTCGTGACGGGGCGGCCGCACTTGGGGCAGTGGGGCTTCCCGATGCGGGCGAAGAGCAGCCGCAAATAATCGTAAATTTCGGTGACGGTGCCGACCGTCGACCGGGGGTTGTGACTTACGCCCTTCTGGTCGATGGAGATGGCCGGCGAAAGGCCGTCGATGTAGTCGACATCGGGCTTTTCGAGGCGCCCCAGGAACTGGCGGGCGTAGGCCGAGAGGGACTCGATATACCGGCGCTGGCCCTCGGCGTAGATGGTATCGAAGGCCAGGGAAGACTTTCCGGAGCCGGAAACTCCCGTGATTACAACCAGCTTATCACGGGGGATCTCAACGTCGATGTTTTTGAGGTTGTGCTCGCGGGCGCCGCGGACGACGATCCGGTCCAGAGGCATATCCGGTCAGGTATTGTATCATGTTCAGGTGGTCAGACTCAAGACTTGGTAAACTAACAATAGCCCGTAAGCATGGCTGAAATCAGCATTCGGTGGGTCGGCGAGTTTAACTTCGTCGGCATCGACAGTAACCGCCACAGTGTGGTCATCTCCGGCATGCCCCCGGACCAGAGTATCGGCCTCAAGCCGGCCGAGATGCTCCTGCTGGCCCTCGCCGCCTGCACCGGCTACGATATCGTCAATATCCTGACGAAAAAGCGTCAGAAGCTGACCGGCCTCGAAATCGCCGTCCAGGGTGAGCAGGACTCCGCCCCGCCCTGGGCCTTCCGGCGAATTGTCGTCACCTACCGGGTGCGGGGCCGGGGCCTTGACCAAAAAGCCGTCCAGGACGCGGTGAGGCTCTCCGAAGAGAAATACTGCTCGGTCTCGGCGACGGTCCGGGGCGTCGCCCGCATCGAGCACATTATTGAGCTTACCGACGACGAGCAAGCGGCGGCCGTTTGACCGGACCCCGTGGGTGGGGGTAAAGTTAGGTTGTAGAATCCAGTTTCTGGGGAGACCTCACCCATGCCCGGAGACCGCCTAGCTCAGCTTGTCGAGGCCGTTGACCAGGTGAACCGCCGGCTCCTCGAGGCCCTCGAAACCGTGCCGCCGGGCCTTTTCGACCGGCCCCCGGCCCCGGAAGAGTGGTCGGTTGCCCAGGTCATCGGCCACGCCCTCGAATCCCAGGACTTCTGGCTCGGTCAGCTCGAGCGCCTCATCGGCGAGGACCGTCCGGCCATCGGCCGCCGGACCGACGCCGAGCGCCAGCGCCGGACCCACGGGTTCACCGACGGCCGGCCCCGGACCCTGGATGAGGCCCGGACCCGGCTCCGGCAGGTCGCCGAACAGACGCGGTCCCGGCTCAGCCGCCTGCCGGCCGAGGCCCTTGACCGGACCGCCCTCCACCCGGACCGGGGCGAGCTCACCGGCGCCCAGGTAGTCCAATACCTGCTGGTCGAGCACCTTACGGGCCACGTCGAGCAGGTCCGTTCGACCCTCGAGCAACTTCGAAAAGATGCCGACCTGGTATGAGGTCTTCGGCTTCGTCCTGACCCTTACGCTCCTGGTCGTGACGCTGGTCGGGGCGTACCGGACGGCGGTTCTCTTAAGGCATTTCCGGCCCCGAACAAACCCCCTCCTTTCCCCGGCTGAAAACCTGGTCCGGGTCGGGTTCATTGGGCTCAGTTTCGCCGTAGCCTGGCTCCTGGGGAGCACGCCGGACGACCTGGGCCTTGCCGGCTTCAGCCCCGGGGAGGCTGCCCTCGGGGTTGGGCTCGGACTCGGAGCCCTGGTCGTTATTAATCTCGTGGCGGCCGGGGGAATAGCCGTTTTCGGGCCGGGTATTTACCGGCCGGCGGTCATCCGGGCCATCCTGCCCCGTCAGACCTCTGAGTGGCCTTGGATTCTTGGGGCCCTGGCCCTGGCGGCCTTTCAGGAGGAGCTCTTTTTCCGGGGGGTTCTCCTCGGCGTCTTCGACCGGTTCTTCCCGGCGGCCAGCCTCAATCTGGCCGTCGGGGCCCTTTTCGGCCTGGCCCACTTGCCTCAGGGACGACTGGGGGTGGTCCTCGCCGGCCTTGCGAGCACTTACCTGGGCTTCATCTTCCTCTGGCGTAACAGCCTGCTGGCCCCCTGGGTCTGCCACCTTGTTTTCAATGCCGGTCAGGTCGCCCTGGCCGCCCGGTTCCCCCAGTGGCTGAAATTTACCGAGGCCGAAGGAGGTCTGTAACCCCCATGAAAATTATCGACCTTCGGAGCGACACCGTTACCCTGCCGACCCCGGCCATGCGGGAGGCGATCGCCCGGGCCGAGCTCGGCGACGACGTCTTCGGGGAGGACCCGACCGTAAACCGGCTCGAGGCGATGGCCGCCGAGATTCTCGGCAAAGAGGCGGCCCTGCTGACCGCCTCGGGAACGATGAGCAACCTGCTGGCGATTCTGACCCACACCCAGCGGGGCGACGAGATTATTGTCGGGTCGGAAAGTCACATCTTTTTAAACGAGGTCGGGGGCGCCTCGGCCCTGGGCGGGGTCCACGTCCGGACCGTCCGCAACCTGCCGGACGGGACCATGGACCCGGCTGAAGTCGAGGCCGCCATCCGGGCCGAAAACATCCACTACCCAACGAGCCGGCTCCTATGCCTGGAAAACACCCACAACCGCTGCGGCGGGGCCGCCCTCACCCCGGAGCAGACCCGGGCGCTGATTGACATTGCCCGCCGTCACGGCCTGAAAGTCCACATCGATGGGGCCCGAATCTTCAACGCCGCCGTTGCCCTCAAGGTCGACGTAAAGACCCTTGTCTGCGACGCCGACTCGGTCTGCTTCTCCCTATCCAAGGGCCTGGCCTGTCCGGTCGGCTCAATTCTTGCGGGGAGCCGGGAGTTTATCGCCCGGGCCCGGAAGTTCCGCAAGATGCTCGGCGGGGGTATGCGTCAGGCCGGCATCATCGCCGCGGCGGGCATTGTGGCCCTGGAAACGATGATTGACCGGCTCGAAGAGGACCACGAGAATGCCCGGCGCCTGGCCGAAGGTATAAAGCAGATCCCCGGCCTTCGGCTCGTCCAGCCGAAGGTGGATACCAACATCATTTTCGTCGAGGTTTTAAGCCGGCCGGTTACCGAGTTCGTCACCGAGGCCGCCAGGCGGGGCGTTAAGCTTGCGGCCTCGCAGAATCCGGTCCGGATGGTGACCCACTAC
>JAUQQI010000241.1:3828-6272 GCA_030549955.1 Chloroflexota bacterium | reverse complement strand
GGGAATCTATCAGCTTAAGGTGCCGATCCCCGACAACCCGCTGGGCTATCTGCTCGCTTACCTTGTCCGGCGGGACGACGGCTACCTGCTGGTTGACTGCGGCTGGGATGCGCCCGAAGCCCTAGACGCCCTCGCCGACCAGCTGGGCCGGCTCGGGGCCGATTTTGCGGATATTAAAGCGATTGTGATAACCCACTTTCACCTTGACCATTACGGCCTGGCGGGTCGGGTTAAGGAGCTTTCAGGAGCCCGCCTTTACCTCCACGAGCGGGAAGCTCACCTTGTCCGCTTCCGATACCAGACCCCGGAAGGGTTTTGGGCCCGGATGCAGGCCTGGCTCCGTCAGCACGGGGCACCTGAGGCCGAACTTGAGCGCCTCGGGGACGGGGCGATGACCCGGCCCGTTACTCGGGCAGCCCTGCCCGATGTTGTCCTGCGGGGCGGTGAAGAGCTGGCGGCCGACGGCCGGAGGTTCCGGGTCATCTTCACGCCCGGCCATTCCCCCGGCCACGTCTGCCTTTATTCGGAGGCCGAGGAGATCTTAATTGCCGGCGACCACGTCCTGCCGACGATTACCCCCAACGTGAGCCTGCACCCGGACGGGGCCGAGAACCCCCTCGGGGAGTACCTGGAATCCCTGCGGGCAGTGGCCGAACTTCGGGTCCGGCTCGTTCTGCCGGCCCATGAGTACACCTTTGGGGACCTGCCCCGGCGGGTCCGGGAGATCCTGGAGCACCACGCGGAGCGGAACCGCCAGATAATCGGGACGATTAAAGACCGGCCCCGGACCGCCTACGAGGTGGCAAGTCTCATCCCCTGGAACCTCGGCCCGTGGGAGACCTTCACGGCCTGGACCCGACGGATGGCCCTGATGGAGACCCTCGCCCACCTTCGCTACCTGGAGTCAACCGGCCAGGTTCGGTCCGCGGCCGAAAACGGCATCGTTTACTGGCAGGCCGGTCCTTAAGGGCCGAACGTGAGCCGGAGAAGCTTGTCGTCCCCGGGGCGCGGCGAGCCCCGGCCGTCCCGATTGCTCGTCAGGATATACAGGGCCCCGTCCGGCCCGGCAACCACATCCCGGAGCTGCCCGTACGGCCTCGTGCTGAAAGAGGACCTGCTGGGCCTCGACCCGGCGGAAGTCAGGGAGGCCGAGCCAGACGAGGCGAAGGTGCTGACCCCGCAGGGCGGCCACAAAGAGCACGCCCCGGACCGGACCGGTCACGCCAAAGTCGATGCCTGACGGCGCCCAGGTTTCGGTACCGCTCTCCAGGACCGGGTCGATGAACCGGGGTGCCCCGCCGACCCCAAAAACGGCCGGCCAGCCGTAATTCCCACCGGGTTCGATGAGGTTAAGCTCATCGTGGCAGCAGTTGGGCGGACCGCCGCTGGGGCCATGGTCAGAGGCAAAGAGCTGACGGGTCAGGGGGTGCCAGGCCAGGCCCTGGGGGTTGCGGAGGCCCAGGGCATCGACCGGCGAGCCCGGAAACGGGTTATCGGGCGGCACCGTCCCGTCCGGATTCAGGCGGAGAATCTTGCCGTTTAACGAGTTCGGGTTCTGGGCACTGTCCCCAACGGCGGCATCCCCGACCGTCAGGTAGAGCTTTCCGTCCGGACCAAATTTAACCCGGCCCCCGTCGTGGACCGATGCCCCCGGAATCCGGTCGATGAGCACCCGGTCGACCTCGCCCCGGCCGTTCCGGTCAACCAGGCGCACAAGCCGGTTCCAGAGTCGGCCCTGCTCCTGATAGGTGTAGTAGATGTAAACAAAACCGTTGGTTCGAAAATCCGGGTCGAGGGCAATGCCCATAAGCCCGGATTCCGACCCTGGCCGTTCGGCCGCCGGAACCGTCGCCCACGGTTCCGGGAGCAGGCTTCCGCCGGATATGACCCGGACCCGACCCGGCCGCTCGGTAATAAAAATGCGGCCGTCGGGGGCAAAGTCGAGGGCCCAGGGGGCCTGCAGGCCGGTCGCGACGACCTCGACCCGGGGCGTCAGCGGCCCGGGGCTTGGAACGGCCGGCGGGGCGGCTGTGGGTGCTGGCGGCTGCGGACTCGGCACCCGGGATGGGGAAGCTGGGGTCGGCGTGGAGACCGCCGTCGGCGCCGTCTGCGGCGTACGGCCTGCCGGTGAGAGGCACCCGGCAAGGAGCCCGACGGCAAGGCCCGTTATTAAAAGCCCCCAACGCCACACGCTGGTCCAATTTTACCCGAACACCCCAGACCTCACAAAGTTGACTTTGACAATCAAGTTTATATATAATCTGGGCAAAGGCTGAAGCCGGGAGGTTCGGATTATGGCGCAATCCCAGGTGCCCCGGCTCAACGGGGTTGACCTTCAGACGGTGGTCTCGCTGGCCGCCAGAATTGATACCGAACCCGAACTTGCGGCCGAGCTGGCCCAATATGCCCGCAAGGTCCGGGTCCGCTGGGTCGACGGGTTCCAC
>JAUQQI010000241.1:0-3818 GCA_030549955.1 Chloroflexota bacterium | reverse complement strand
TTACGCCCGGGACGTACCGCCCCACGGTTACGACGAGCCCGAGTGGCTTGGGGGACGCAACCGGGCGATGGCCGCCAGCGAGGCCCTCCTCGGGGCCATCGGCGGCTGTATCGCCGTTGGGTTTGCGGCAAATGCCGCCCTCCGGGAAGTTCGGATTCACGAGCTCGAAATCGAAGTTGAGGGGACCATCGACATTCCGTCGTTCCTCGGGCTCAGCGAGGGGAACCCCGGCTACAACCAGATTAAGGTCACGATTTACGTGAACGCCGACGCCCCGCCGGCCCTCCTTGAGGAGATTGTCCACCGGGCCGTGAACCTCTCGCCGGTGGTGAACACCGTCCGAAATCCGGTCCAGGTCGAGCACACCTATAAAGTTATCCGCTGAGGTGAAGCTGATGACCCGACACCCCGACAGCTACAGCCTAACAGCGAACAGCAATTGAGCGTCCTGCCCTACGAGACGCTGCCAAAGGAGGCCGACTCGGTCGGCATCCTGTTCCGGGGCGCCGACCGGGATGGCCCGGCCCCCGAAATGCCCTATATTGGGACCCGAATCGACCAGGTCTGGGCCGACAATATTGCCGAGCTGGTGGAGAAAGCCAAGCGACGCCAGTGGAATGCCTCGGTTGACATTCCCTGGGCCGCCGGGCGGGGGGTGCCGCCCGTCCTTGAGGAGGCCCTGGCCGACGTCCTGACCTGGATGCTCCAGCTCGAGTATGCGGCCTGGTACGTGCCGGCGAAATTCATTCCCCGGATTCACCCGGCCTACACCGAGGTCGGACTATTCCTCTCGACCCAGGTCATGGACGAGGCCCGCCACGTCGAGGTCTTCTTAAAGCGCCTTTATCTCAACGGTGTTGGCCTCCGGACGGCGTCCTCAACGACCGAAAGCTCGGTTAAAGGTCTGGTCTTTCAGGATGATTTCGCCCGGGCAAGTTTTCTTCTCCACGTCCTCGGCGAGGGGACGTTTAAAGACCTCTTCCACCTGCTTATCGAAATCGCCCCCGACGAAGCCACCCGGGAGATCATGGTCCGGTCGCTGGAGGACGAGGCCCGGCATGTGGCCTACGGCGTCGGCCGGCTACGCCGCCAGCTCTCAGCCGCCGGCGACCCCGACCGGGTCGGCGAAACCTTCGTTGAGGCCCTGGAATCCCGGCTCTCGTTCACCTATGAGGTCTCAGGCATCCCGCTGCACGTCCAGGATGCCCTGGCGGTTCTGGCCGGTGGGGGCCGAGAGGGACCGGCCCTCGACCGGGGGCGCCGCCGAATCCGGGAATTCACTGACGAGCTCAACCGCAACCGCCTGCGCCGCCTCCTGGAGGCCGGCTTCAGCCCGAAGCTGGCCGGGCAGATCGCCGAACTGCATATCCGCAGCGCCGGCGGCCTGATGTAAACCGGGGAGGCTAAGCCGTGGACGAACGGGAAACGATCCGCGACCTGCTCACAACCAGCCGGACCATCGCCGTGGTGGGCCTCTCAAGCAACCCCCGAAAGGACAGCTATATCGTCGCCCACCACCTGTATCGCTACGGCTACACCATCGTGCCGGTGAATCCGACCGCCGGCGAAATTCTCGGCCGGCAGGCCTACCCTGCCATTTCGGCGATTCCGCCGGACCTGGCCGCGGCGGTCGACCTGGTGGTGGTTTTCCGGCCGGCCGAGGAGGTTCCCGAAATCGTCCGGGAGGCCCTGGAGCACCTGCCTAACCTGAAGGGTATCTGGACCCAGAAAAATATCGTCAGCCCCGAGGCGGCCGAACTCGCCCGCTCCCGGGGCCTGGCGGTCATTCAGGACCGGTGCATTCGGACCCAGCACCTCTACCTGCGTTTCGTGGCCGGAGCCGTCCCGGCCAAAACCAGCTCTGACGGAGGCTAACCCTAATGGTAAGGGTCGACCGGCGGCACTTCCTGAAGTTTGGAGCCGGCCTCGTAGCCGTCGGGGTTGGGGCTGGCTGCGCCCCGGCCGGGGGCCCGGACACCGTCAGGCTCGACTACGCCTACTACAACCCGGTAAGCCTGGTCCTTCGGCGCAAGGGCTGGCTCGAGGAAGAATTTCGGCCGGACGGGATCCGGGTCGAGTGGGTCCTCAGCCTCGGCAGCAACAAGGCCAACGAGTTCACCGCCAGCGGCACCGTCCATTTCGGCTCGACGGCTGGCAGTGCCGCCCTCCTGGCCCGGGCGAATGGGGTGCCCCTGAAGACCGTCTGGCTTTACTCCCAACCGGAGTGGACCGCCCTGGTTACGGGGAGAGAGTCGCCCATCCGGCAGCTGGCTGACCTGCGAGGCCGGAAGGTGGCCGCAACCCGGGGCACTGACCCCTGGTTCTTCCTGCTCCGGGCCCTCGATTCGGCCGGCCTGAGCCAGCGGGATATTGAAATTATCCAGCTCCAGCACCCGGACGGGGAACAGGCCCTGCTCCAGGGCCAGGTCGACGCCTGGGCCGGCCTGGACCCCTACATGGCCCACGCCGAGCTGGCGGCCGGGGCCCGCCTCTTTTTCCGGCGGCCGGAGTGGAACACTTACGGGACCCTGAACGTGCTGGAGTCGTTTCTTGACCGGTACCCGGATATCGTCGAGCGGGTGCTGGCCGTCTACGAACGGGGCCGGGCCTGGGCCCGGCAGAACCCGGATGAGCTGGTCGCCATCCTGGCTGAGGAATCGAAGATGGCCCCCGAAATCGGCCGGAAAGTCCTGACCGAACGGACGGCCTTTCCCGACCCGGTTCCGGGCGACCAGCTCAAGACAGTCCTGCGGGAAATCAGCCCCCTGATCCAGAAAGAGCAGCTCGCCCCGGCCGGAGTCGACCTGAGGGCCGCGGTCGAGGCCCTGGTCGAGCCGGGCCCTGCCCGTCAGGTTTTAACCAGGTCGGCTTCTCGCTGAACGGCGATGATGGTTGGCGACCTGAACGCGAGCGGTTTCAGTAAAGCCGAATCCGGGCGGTCCGTCCGCTTGCTCCGGCTGGGGCTATGGGCGGCCCTGCCCTGGCTTTTGCCGGCCGGCCTCTTGGGCCTGTGGGTTGTAAGCCTTGACCGGGGCTGGGTTCAGCCCTACCAGCTCCCCGCCCCACCGACCGTTGTCTCGACCCTCGTCGACCTCCTCAACCGGGGTGAACTTCCCCGCCACATCGGGGTAACCCTGAACCGTCTGCTGGCCGGCTACCTGCTTGGGGCCGGGCCCGGGGTGCTCCTCGGCCTGCTGGCGGGCAGTTCGGTCGGATTCCGGCGTTTTCTCGACCCGATGGTGCAGGGCCTGCGGGCAGTCCCGTCCCTGGCCTGGGTTCCCCTTTTCCTGCTCTGGTTCGGCATCGGGGAGCAGGCCCGGATTTACCTTATCGCCCTCGGGGCATTCCTGCCGGTTTACCTCAACACGATGGCGGGGGTCGGTTCGGTCGACGGCAAGCTTATCGAGGTTGCCCGGGCCTACGGGTTCGGGCCGTTCAAGGTGCTTTTCCGGGTTGTCCTTCCGGGGGCGATGCCGGGGGTCTTTACCGGCCTCCGCTCGGGCCTGAGCCTGGCCTGGATGTTCGTCGTGGCGGCCGAGCTTATAGCGGCGAGCAGCGGGCTGGGCTTCATGCTGGTCGAGGGCCAGTCGACAATGCGGCCTGACCGGGTTCTCGTAAGCCTGCTCGCCTTCGCGACCCTGGGTCGGGGATCCGATACATTCCTGGCCATCCTGGAGCGTCGGCTGCTTGCCTGGCGTGATACCCTGGCCACAACCCAGGAGGAGCCGCGGTGACGGGCGCAATTATCCGGCTGAGGGGGTTGTCCGTGCGTTTAGGCGGACACCGGGTCCTGCGGGACGTCAATTTTGAGGCTGGAC